>CAYPTV010000191.1:0-6270 GCA_964413505.1 uncultured Bifidobacteriaceae bacterium
GATCAATGACCATCGCGGCCGTGCCGTTGAAGAAACGGTTCTCGGTGAGAAATTCCAGAGCTTCCGCGCCGATTTTTTCGCGCGCGCCGCTTTCGGCAACGGGCTGGGAATCCAATTCGTCTTTTACAATTTCAATCGCCTCCGGCAATTCCTCTTTTGGCAGCGACGGCAGAACAATTTCTTCCATCACGCGCGTCGGCACGATGAGCAAGTGCGTGTAGCCGATGGCGCGGAGAGAGAACTGCAGGTTCACCGGCGAATCTTTGTTGCGCCAGTTGTGGGCGATTTCGCGCAGGCCGAACATTTGTCCGGCGCCGATGTAATTCAGCGTGCGCTCGCCGCCGCCGAGTTTCTGGCTGACGCGCGCGAACCCGGCGCGCAGCAGCACGATGCCGTTAGGATAGTCGCCTTCCTGCGCAATGACCGGCTCTTTTTCCGGCTGGACACTGCCGGATTGCGCGAGGCGTTTGTATTCGCCAGACCAGTCGTAATCGCCGTAAGTCGCGAATTCGATCTGTTCGGCGACGCGGTCAATCTGCTCCTTCGTCAAATGCTGGAACATCGGCGTGGCGTTGAGATACGAGGACAGCGCACGTTCGCGGTAAATCTTGTTGACGTGCGTGCTCAGGGCGTCGTCATATTTCATCAGGTCGCGCAAGCCTTGCCATCGGATTTCCAGAAGCTCGGCGTCGTCGCTGTCGGCAAAAATCGTGGACGTGCGCGCCATGCGGCTCAGCGCGGCGATCTCGCCAAAAAAATCACCGCCCGTCATCTGCTCGGTGCGGTGCTCGTCCATCACGCGCGGCAAATCCTGGAGAAAAACGCGGACTTCATTTTTCGTCTGGCGCGCGCCGAGGCCGGCGGCCTGCCGGAGCCGCGCACGGGAAAAAGTTTCCGCCGGACGCGAGCCGTTCCAAAGCTGGGCGAGCGTGCGGAAAAACCCCTTTTTGCCCGGCGACTGACGGCCAAGCAGCGCGGGCGGAAGGTGCGGTTTCAAAACGACACGCGTCGCGCCCCGCAAAATCAAAAACGCCGACGTGCCGTAATCGCCCTGGCGCACGATGATTTCACCTTGTCGAAAACGCAGGATGCGCGAATCATTGCGGAGAATTTCACGGAGCGGCGTGCGTTTGGGAAATTTTTCGGCGTCCATGTCGCGGAACGGCGCGGTGGCGAGCAGGCGATCCAGCGTCGCGTCCGTCATGTCCGGGTCGAACGCCGCGTCCCAGCGTTGCGGGCGTTCGAGGATGGTCGGTGCGGCGGGCATTTATTTTAGGCGTCGAGAACCAGATGGCTTTTCGGCCGGCAGACGCAGGTGAGGCAACTGCCCGATTCAGGCGGCGCATCAGGTTTTTTGAGATAATCCACCTCGCCGGACTTGATGGCGACGACGCACGAGCCGCAACTACCCGCGCAGCAGCCGGAATCAATCTTGACGCCCTGCGCGACGGCGAACTCCAGAAGATTGCCGGCGGACGCCTCCCATCGGACGGTTTTGTTCGAGCGCCCGAACGTGACGTTGATCTTTGTCAGATGGCTTGTTTCCTCGGCTGTGGGCGCGACAGTTTTTTTCTTAACACTCGCCGGTCCGAACGCCTCGAAGTGGACGACGCTGTCCGGCACGCCCCACGCTTCGAGGCCGTCGGTCAGGCTTTTCATGAACGCGCCGCTGCCGCACAGGTAGTATTCAAAGTTATTCGACGGCAATATTTCTTTGAGCAGCTCGATGCCCACGCGGCCTTCGTGATGAAAATCTTTTCCCTTCACGTCGCGTTCGCTGGGCTTGCTGTAGGCGATGTGCAGATGGATGTTTTCGTTTTCCGCCGCGAGTTTTTCCAGTTCCGGCTTGTGAATGTGTTCGCGGACATTGCGCACGCCGAAGAAAAAATAAACCTCGCGCTTCGAACCGCTCGCCGCAATCGCGTTGGCCATGCTCAACATCGGCGTGATGCCAACGCCGCCGGCGAGCAGCACGACCGGATTCATCTTCGTCATGTCCAAAAAGAAATGGCCGGTCGGCGCCTTGACGTTGAGGATGTCTCCTTCCTTCACCGCGTCGGCAAAAAAACTTGAACCCGCGCCCGGCGGCAGGTCGGGCTTGTCCGGCGGGGCTTTTTCCTTTTTGATCGTGACGCGGTAATAATCCTTCTGGTGCGGACTGTCGGAAAGCGAATAGCAACGGATCAACGGCTTGTCTCGGCCGGGCAGATCGAGTTGAAAAGTAAGATATTGTCCCGGCTTGAAGGCGCACAGCGGACGTCCGTCGTGCGGCTTGAGGTAAAATGCGTGGACATCGTCGCACTCGGTGATTCTTTTGGCGACGGTGAATTTGCGGAGGCCGTTCCAGCCAAGCTGCGCGTGCTCGGCCTCGCGGCAGCGGAGCTTCGTCTCGTGCAGTTGCGCGCGCAGCTTTTCCAGCGCCACGCGGTTCTGGGCGCGCTCGGCCTCCGTGCGGAGCAATGCGCGGAAAATTTCAATCGCGAGCCAGACCAGCAATCCACCCAGCAACAATATTCCGATCATGGAGCTTAAACTGCCTCCGCTTGCATTGCGCAGGGAATCAATTAGGGTTGCAATCACTGTGCCACTCCATTAACCAATTTGTCGCCGTGAGTAAAACACTTTGTCGCCCAGCCGCCGGTTTTGTTGCCGGAATTTTTTTGGCAATCGGCGCGGCGAACGGCGCGGAAACAATTCCCAAATTTCTCGGCGCGGCTTCCTGCGCCAATTCCAGTTGCCACGGCGGCGGCGGAGAAAAACAAAATCAATTCCTCGTCTGGTCGCTCAGGGATTTTCATTCGCAACGCCCGGCGGCCACGCTCGCCACAGCGCGTGCGAAACAAATTGGAGACGCGCTCGAAATTAAGGATCCGACGGCGGACGCGCGCTGCACCACCTGCCACGCGCCGCTCCATGAAGTGCCGGAAAATCTGCGCGGCGAAGATTCCAAAATCAGCGAGGGCGTTTCCTGCGAAAGCTGCCACGGCCCGGCGGAAAACTGGCTGCGCTCGCACACGCGCACGGATTATTCGCGCGCCGACCGCACCGCCGCCGGGATGCGCGACCTGCAAAATCTTTATGTCCGCGCCAACACCTGCGTGGCGTGCCACCAGAATGTTGACGCCGACATTCTCAAGGCCGGGCATCCCGAATTGATTTTCGAACTCGACGGCCAGAGCGTCGCCGAGCCGAAACATTGGAGCGCGGAGAAAAACGGCAACGGCGCGCAGGCGTGGCTGGTCGGACAGGCCGTGGCGTTGCGCGAAATGAGCTGGCTCGAATCACAGAATGAAAATGAACAAAACCGTTTAGCGGCGTTGCAATGGCTGTTGGATAATGCTTCCAAAATAATTCCTGTTTTGCCGCCCATACTTTGGAGTGGGCCTAGTGTCGGATATGAGAAGCAAAGATGTGATGAGGGCGCGCGTAATGCAGCAAGCATAGTCTGGCCTGACGAATGGACACGCAAACTTTTGTTTGCGTTCGCCGGTTTAAGCAAAGATTTCCAAGACAGTTCCGTTTCACAAAATTTACAAGCCCGACGCGCCGAGCGCCTAGTTCTCGCGCTCGACCGGCTCGTCGCCGCGCTGCCGGAATTGAAAAACAACGAGCCGGTGCAATCCGCGCTCAACCAGTTGTTCAAGCTCGCGCAGTCCGTTCCCGATTTCGACCCGAAACAATTCGCTGACGCGTTGCAGAAATTTTCTGCCGCCATCGCCGTCCAGCCGTGAAAAGAAGTCATTGCAAAACCATCGGAACCATTGAACCTGTTGAACGCCCTTTGTTTTCGATGCTTCCATAAAAGTAACAGAGCCAGTTCAAATATGCCCGCCCCGCCCGTTTTCTAAAAGCCCGCCTTTTATTCCCGGTCGAATATCAGCGTGTTCTTGTCATCCGTCAGCGTCAGGCGGTCGTTGGAGATTCTTGCGGTCATGGACTTGTTTTCGCCGTTGGCCGTGAGGGTCAAATCATAGTTCGTCGCGTCGTTCGCCGTCCACGAACCTGTCCAGGTCGCGATTTCGGTTGTTGGAGGAGTGCCGGATTTGAGGTGTGGCAGGTTTTTTAGGAACGCCTGACCGTCGGTGCCGGCCACAAAGGTTGTGTCCTCATACGACTTGGTCATCCACGCGCGGATGCTTTTCATCTGGCTGGACGGGATGTTCGGTTCCGCCTCGCGCAGCATGGCGACGGTCACGCTGACATTGAAATCCCAGCGGCCAAGGATGTTTTCCGAATCATATTTGTCCGACTTGCCGGTTTTGAGATAAGCCGTGAGGTCGTCAAGGTTGGTTGTCACCGTCATCCAGACCGTGTTGACCAGATCGGTGTTCTGGAGAATGGTTTGCACCGCCGGCTGGTTCAGCAGCTCTCCCAGCGGCGCATGTGCCTGGAATGCGTTGGTGAAATCGCTGTTTTGCGCCAGACCCTGAAGGTCGGGGCGTTCAAGCAGTGAAATGAACGGCGGATAACTTCCCAGCCGGTCGCTCAACTGCGGGTTCTGGCAGATCAATCCCGCGAGGTCCGCCATCTTGTAATAATTGTCCGGCATCGTCGCGACCGAGCGCGCGGCCTTGTCCATGCCCGTGCTGTCCAGATCGCGCCCAAGCTGGTTGACCAGGCGCAGGGTCTTCGTTTCGGAATCGGACGTGGCGACCTGCGCCGTCCAATAGCTCAAATTGTAGAACACAAAACTGACCAGCACCAGATACAGCGCTCCATTCATCACGCCCACGCACGCACCCAGCCGGGCATTCATCCGCTCCCACAAAATCTGCCGCATGTCCCCGGCATGATATTTGTAATGAACATCCACCTTCCGATGGACGTAAAATCCCGCCATCTTGAACAGGATCAGCACCAGCACGAACCCCTCGATGGGCGCGATCATCCAGATGAAGGTCGGGTTGTGAAAGCCGATGTGCGGCATGATCGGCTTGAACAGGCTCCCGACCGGCGCGGCCAGCAATGCGGCGAAGACGATGCCCAGAAACGAAAACGACGCGCGTATCGCGCCCAGCCTGAGCCCCATGCCAATTCCAGCCGCCAACAGCAATAAAGCAAGTATCCAAACGGTCATGCCAACAATAAAAACTATTTGCCGGAAAAAGCAACGTGATTTCGCGGGCAGGGCGCGGCAGGATTTCAAATGGCGGCTGCTTCAAATCCTCCGCGCCCTGTTTGCTCCAAAAAAACGCCTTTGTTGTGCCAGCCGGTAAAACGTTTCTTTCAGGTGCGACTAATGCGGGTTTCACCCCATTGAGATTCACCGTGGAAGAATTATCGTGCTTGCAAGCCAATAGAAAAAATAAATGCAACTATGAATGTTACGCTACCGACCGAACTGGTTCCGGAAAAAGGCATCTGTTACTGGGTGCAATGTGAAGATTTCCGGTGCATGGGCTTTTTTGACATAGATGGCAAATGGAAATCCGCCTCCAACGGCAGGGAGCTGCCGGAGGTCATCACTTTTTTTTCAAAAGAATGAATCCATCCCCGCCGCCGCACCGGACGGATAAATCCCGTCAACCGCCGAACGCGGAATATTTCGTCACGCCGCGCCGCCACATGAACCGCGCGAGGGCGTAGGAGAGGATCACCCAGATGGTTTGCGCCAGCAGGCCGCTCCACAGGTCCGCCCCGGAAATCTTGCCCATATAGACCGCCACGGGAAAATACATCTGATACGGGAACGGCGTGAACATGAGCGCGTGTTCCAGCAGCGGCATCTTGTCGTGCAGGAACGGCAGCGGGAACATGTGGCCGCTGGCGATGTATTCAAACGAATACAGGATGAAGATGAGCGTGGAGATCTCCAGCAGCCAGAAAGCGAGCATGGCCATGGCGTAGGACGTGAAGAATTGCAGCAGCGCGGTGAGCACCAGCGAGACGGGAAAGACAACCATGGCCGTGCCGTCCGCCGGCATCAGGAAATATTGCCGGAAACAGAAGATGAAGACCGCCAGCGGGATTGCCGCCATCATCACGAAGGTGATGCGCCCGGAAAAAAAGAGGCAGAGCCGATACCAGAGGTAATCAATCGGCTTGAGCAGGAACTGGCTGATGGCGCCCTCGCGAATGTCGGCGGCGATCTGCCAGTCGTCCTCGTTGACGGCGGTGAAGACATCCACCACCGCGACGAGCAGGTAGTAAAAAACCGTTTCCGACAGCGTCCAGCCGGAATGCGCCGGGCCGCCGATCTTCTGCCAGAGCGCGATCATGGCAAAGAGCGGGATGAAGCTGAACAGCGTCCGCGTCAGGTAATTGAAGCGG
>CAYPTV010000192.1:0-6266 GCA_964413505.1 uncultured Bifidobacteriaceae bacterium
ATCGGTCTGCTTTACGAAGCCTTCGGCGACGCGGCATTTGAAATGAAACATCTGCCGCCGTTCCAGGAAATGTCGCCCATCGCATTGAGCGCGCTGAAAGGAATGTTGCAAAGAAAGCTGAATTCCCCGGCCACATCCAGCGTTGGGCGGCTGTTCGACGCCGTCGCGTCGCTGGCCGGCCTTCGGCAAACCATGCGCTTTGAAGGACAGGCCGCGATGGATCTGGAATTTGCGCTGGACGGCATTGAAACTGAAGAATCTTACAACTTGTCACACGCCACTTGTCACTCGTCACTCGTTCTGGACTGGCAGCCGATGATTGAAGCGATCCTGGCCGACGTAAAAAACGGCGTTTCCGCCGGCAAAATTTCGGCGAAGTTTCATAACGCCCTCGCCGGGGCGGTCGTCCTGGTCGCAAAAAGTTTCGGGCTGAACCGCGTGGCGCTTTCCGGTGGCTGCTTTCAAAACCGCTATTTGACGGAGCGGGTCGTCCGGCTTTTGCGCGGTGAAAATTTCCGGCCGTATTGGCATCAGCGAGTGCCGACGAACGACGGCGGCATCGCGCTGGGCCAGATTGTGGCGGCGTTGCGCGCACAATCCGAAATCGAAAATCGTAAATCATAAATCAAAAATGTGCCTTGCAATTCCAGGAAAAATCGTGAGCGTCAGCGGTGAAGACCCGCTGGAACGCATGGGAAAAATTGATTTCGGCGGCGTTCTGAAGGAAGCCAGCCTTGCTTATGTGCCGGAAACAGCCATCGGCGACTACGTCATCGTCCATGTCGGGTTCGCGTTGAGCAAAGTGGACGAGGCGGAGGCGCAAAAAGTTTTTGAATACCTGAAACGCATGGGTGAACTCGGCGAACTGGAGGAGCGCAGGACATGAAATTTCTCGACGAATACCGCGACGGTGAACTCGCACAGCAATTCGCGCAGGAAATCCACCGCGTCACGACAAAGCCGTGGAACATCATGGAAATCTGCGGCGGCCAGACGCATGCGATTGTGAAATTTGGCATTGACGAACTGCTGCCGGAAAAAATCACCCTCATCCACGGACCGGGCTGCCCGGTTTGCGTGACGCCGCTGGAGATGATTGACAAGGCGCTCGAAATCGCCGCGCGGCCGGAGGTGATTTTCACCTCGTTCGGCGACATGCTGCGCGTGCCAGGCAGCACGACGGATTTGCTTTCCATCAAGGCCGGCGGCGGCGACGTGCGAATTATCTATTCGCCGCTCGACGCGGTAAAGCTCGCGGAACAAAATCCGGCCCGGGAAATTGTTTTCTTCGGCGTCGGTTTTGAAACCACCGCGCCCGCGACGGCGCTGGCGATTTTTCAAGCGGCGCAAAAACGGTTGAAAAATTTCTCGATGCTGATTTCGCATGTGCTCGTGCCGCCGGCGATGGAGGCGCTGCTGTCGTCGCCGAATTGCCGGGTGCAGGGCTTTCTCGCCGCCGGCCACGTTTGCGCGGTGATGGGATACGAGGAATATTTTTTCGTCGCGGAAAAATATCGCGTGCCGATTGTCGTCACCGGCTTCGAACCGCTGGACATTTTGCAGGGCGTGTTGATGACGGTGCTTCAGCTCGAATCGGGCCGCGCCGAAGTGGAGAATCAATACAGCCGCGCGGTGCGGCGCGAGGGAAACCAGCCGGCGCAGGATTTGATCAAGAAAGTTTTTCAAGTCGTGCCGCGCAAATGGCGCGGCGTCGGCGAAATTCCAAAAAGCGGCCTGGGCTTGGGCGAGGAATTCGCCGCTTTCGACGCGGAGAAAAAGTTCGGCGTGGCGGATCATCACGTCGAGGAATCCGCCGATTGCCGAAGCGGACTGGTTTTGCAAGGCCAGATCAAACCGCATGAATGCCCGGCGTTCGGCACGAAATGCACGCCGGAACATCCGCTGGGCGCGACGATGGTTTCCAGCGAGGGCGCGTGCGCGGCTTATTACCGTTATCGCCGGCACGACCGTCAACTTGCGGAGGCAAGATGAAAACAATTGAGTTCAATCCGGTTTGTCCGCTGCCAATTTCTCAATACCCGCAGGTCCTGATGGCGCACGGCGGCGGCGGAAGGCTGATGCACCAGCTTATCGGCAAAATGTTTCTGGCTGCGTTCAGCAATCCGCTGCTGGACACGCAGCACGACGCGGCGGTCGCCAAATTGACCGGGGAAAAAATCGCGTTCACGACGGATTCCTACGTCGTGCGCCCGCTGTTTTTTCCCGGCGGCGACATCGGCTCAATGGCGGTCCATGGCACGGTCAATGACCTGGCGATGGCGGGAGCACGGCCAGTTTATTTGAGCAGCGCATTTATCATCGAGGAGGGCCTGCCGATGGAAACTCTTTGGAAGATTGTCTGCTCGATGCGCGACGCGGCGAAAAAATGCGGCGTGCAAATCATCACCGGCGACACGAAGGTCGTGGACAAGGGCAAAGGCGACGGCGTGTTCATCAACACGGCTGGCATAGGAATTATCGAGCACGATCAAAAAATCGCGCCTCAAAATGTTTGCGCGGGCGACGCGATTCTGGTGAGCGGCGATGTTGGCCGTCACGGCATGGCGATCATGGCCGTGCGCGAAGGACTGGAATTTGAGAGCAAAATCGAAAGTGATTCCGCGCCGGTCCACGAAATGGTTTTGAAATTGTTGAAGGCGGGAATAGAAATTCATTGCCTGCGCGATTTGACGCGCGGCGGTTTGACAAGCGCGCTGAATGAAATTGCCGAAGCCGCGAACCGGACCCTGCTCGTCGAGGAAAAACTGATTCCCGTGCGCGAAGATGTTCACGCCGCTTGTGAAATTCTGGGGCTTGATCCGTTTCAAGTCGCGTGCGAAGGCCGGTTCGCGGCGTTCGTCGCGGCGAAAGATTCGGAGCGCGCCTTGAAAATTTTACGCGCAGATCCGAGCGGCACCGGTGCCTGCGCGATTGGCAAGGTGACGGAGGAGCGTTCGTCGGATGTTTTCCTGAAAAGCGCGATCGGCGCGCGACGGATTCTGGACATGGCCAGCGGCGAGCAGTTGCCGAGAATTTGTTAAAAGGATTCAGTCTTTGCCCCAGCGCCAGCGCGGTTTCTCGCCCTTGAGAAAGCAGATGAAAATTAAAACCGTGACGAGAATTCCGACGCAGCCAAGAAATAATCCATTATGTTTTGGCAGCAGCAACACCGCGCAAGCGCCGATCAAAATAAAATACGCAACCAAGACCAGCCAGCCCTGCCAGCATCTGGGCGGACCCCAGCCCCAGCCGTATTTTTTGGCGGGAAACCAGATTTTCTTTTCGTCCGGTTTCAAATTTTGATCATCAGCGGCCCAGCGCCAGCAGGCGCGTGCGCTTGTAAATGTCCTCGGGCGTGCCTTCGGCGTCAATCGTGATGAGCAGCCCGCGTTTTTGATAAAATTCAATCAGCGGGCGCGTGCTATGCTCGTAGGCTTTCATTCGCACCTCGACGGCTTCGTGCCGGTCGTCTTCGCGCTGCACCAGCGCGCCGCCACATTGATCGCAAATGCCGTCGAATTGCGGACGTCTGGTTTCCACATGGAATACGGCCTTGCACTTGGAGCAGACGCGGCGGCCCGAAATGCGCGCGACGATTTTGTGAAGCGGCAGGTCGTAATTGAAGACGGCGTTCAAGGCGACGCCTTCGTGCTTCAGCAATTCATCGAGCGCCTCGGCCTGCGCCACGGTGCGCGGAAAACCGTCAAGCAAAAATCCGCCGGAACAGCCCAGGCAGCGCGGGCGTTCGCCGACAAGCCGCAGCACGATTTTGTCCGGCACCAGTTCGCCGCGCCTCATGTAGCCGAGCGCGCTTTGGATGGCGGGCGTCTGGTCTTTTTCATCAAAGCATTTTGCCGCGCGGAAAATGTCGCCGGTGGACAGGTGGCAGCAGGCCAGCCGTTCGGACAACAGTTCCGCCTGCGTGCCCTTGCCGACGCCGGGTGCGCCGAGCAACACCAAATGCCACGGCTTGCCCAGCGGCTTGCGCGGCGGCATGGTGCATTGCGCGTGGCCGCCCTTGAGCCACGCGGTCCGGTCCTGTTTGGGCATCAGGCCGACGCCGTCCGATTTTGGGAAAAAACGATTTTCATTCATAATGTCGTAGTGATTTGACCGCCGATGGCTTTCATGTATTGCGCGCGCTCAAACGCCGCCGGTTCCGCGCAATTTTCCTGGCTCATGCTTCCCTTGAGCTGCCTGACCGATTTGTAATCGTGCTCCTTCATCCAGATAACCATGTCGCGTTCAATCGCGGCGATCTTCGGGATGCCGTGGCGCAGCAGGGTCGAGCAGAGCATCGTCACGTCCGCGCCGGCCATGAGCATCTTGAGCACGTCCGAGGCGCGGTGAATGCCGCTCGTCGCGGCGAGGCTGGCGTTGATGCGACCGTGCAGCAGCGCGATCCAGCGCAACGGCAGGCGCATCGCCATGGGCGTGCTCAACAAAATGTCCGGCTTGACCTCGAGTGTTTCCAGGTCAATGTCCGGCTGGTAAAAGCGGTTGAACAACACAAGCCCGTTTGCGCCGGCCTGGTCGAGCCGCTTTGCCATGTTCGCAAAGCTGCTGAAAAACGGGCTTAATTTCACGGCCACGGGAATCGTCACCTCCGCCTTCACCGCCTTCAAAATGTCGAGATAGGTCAGCTCGACTTCCGTGCCGGTCAATTCCAGGTTCGTTGGAATGTAATAAATGTTCAGCTCCAGCGCGTCCGCGCCGGCCTGTTGAATCTGCTTGGCGTAGGATGTCCAGCCGCCGCTGGAAGAGGCGTTGAGGCTGGCGATGACGGGAATTTTCACGGCCTTCTTCGCGGCGGCGATGTGCTTAAGATATTCCTCCGGCCCGAGACGAAACTCGTCCGGCTCGGGAAAATAGCTGAGCGCCTCGGCAAAGCTGTCCGCGCCGTTTTCGAGATGACGGCTCAACTCCAGCCGGTCCTGGCGCAACTGTTCCTCAAAAAGCGAATGCAGCACGATGGCCGACGCGCCCGAATCCGCCATGCCTTTGATGTTGTCCACGTCCTCCGAAAGCGGTGACGCCGCAACGACCAGCGGCGTGCGCAGCTTCAAGCCGAGATAATTGGTGGTCAAATCCATATTGTTTTCGGTTAATTGTTTTGTTTATGCGTCCACGGCGGTCGGCGGTTTGGGCGAGGACACCGGCGCGTTTTCAACCTTCGTGTCGCGTGCGGCCATGAACTGGTAGAATTTCCAGCGCCGGTCGGCGTCCGCCTGCGCCTGCCCGAAAAATTTCTTCGCGTCGTCCGGCTTGCTCTTCGTCAGCATCTTGAACCGGTTTTCGGTCATCATGAAATCCTTCACCTTCGACTTTGCCGCGCTCGAATCAATTTGAAGCGGGTTCTCGCCGCGTTCCGCGCGGCGCGGGTCGTAGCGGTAGAGCAGCCACTGGCCGGACTCGACCGCGAGCTTCTGCTGCCGCGCGCCGACGCCCATGTCCACCGCGATGCCGTGCGCGATGCAATGGCTGTAGGCGATGATCAGCGACGGGCCGGGAAACGATTCCGCCTCGACAATCGCCTTCAGCGTGTGCTCGTCCTTCGCGCCCATCGCCACGCTGGCGACGTAAATGTTTCCGTAGCTCATCGCGATCAGGCCAAGGTCTTTTTTGCCAGCCGGTTTTCCGCCCGCCGCAAATTTAGCAATCGCGCCGCGCGGCGTGGATTTGCTCATCTGTCCGCCGGTGTTGGAATAAACTTCGGTGTCCATAACGAGCACATTGACCTTGCGCCCGCTGGCAAGAACGTGATCCAGCCCGCCGTAGCCGATGTCGTAAGCCCAGCCGTCGCCGCCGAGAATCCAGACGCTTTTCTTCACGAGCTGGTCGGCAAGCGGAACCAGAAGTTTCGCTTCCGGCGAATCCAGCTTTTGCAATTTCACTTTCAATGCCGCGACGCGTTCGCGCTGGTCGTAAATTCCGGCCTCGTCGCTTTGATCGGCAGTAAGAATGCCGATGGCCAGGTCATCGCCGACTTTCGCGGAAAGTTTCTTGAGCAGTTCCTCGGCGAATTCCTTCTGCTTGTCAATCGAGACGCGGAAGCCCAGGCCGAATTCCGCGTTGTCCTCGAACAGCGAATTGCACCATGTCGGGCCGCGACCGCATTTGTTCTTGGTGTAAGGCGTCGTCGGCAGGTTGCCGCCGTAAATCGAGGAGCAGCCCGTCGCATTGGCGATCACCGCGCGGTCGCCGAACAATTGCGTGAGCATTTTGATATACGGCGTCTCGCCGCAGCCGGCACACGCGCCGCTGAA
>CAYPTV010000193.1:0-6249 GCA_964413505.1 uncultured Bifidobacteriaceae bacterium
TCGCCGTGCTCGGCGCGGAGCCGCTGTTCTTCCTCGATTATCTCGGCACGGGCAAGCTGGAGCCGCACGTCTTCACCGAAATCATCAAGGGTTTCGCCCGCGCCTGCGCGGAAAACAACTGCGCGCTCATCGGCGGCGAGACGGCGCAGATGCCGGGGTTTTACCAGCCGGGCGAATACGACGTGAGCGGCACGATCGTCGGCGTGGTGGAAAAATCCCGGATGCTCAACGGCCAGAAAACCGTGAAGCGCGGCGACGTGGTCATCGGCATCGAATCGAGCGGCCTGCACACGAACGGCTATTCGCTCGGCCGGAAAATTTTCTTCGAGCAGCTCGGCTACAAACCTTCGAGCAAAGTTCCCGGACTGAAAAAATCCATCGGCGAGGAACTCTTGAAGGAACACATCAGCTACGGTCCGCTGGTGCAAAAGCTCATCAAAAAATTCAACCTCGCGCCCACCGCCTCGCGCCTCGTGCCGGTGCGCGCTTTCGCGCATATCACCGGCGGCGGTTTCGTGGACAACATCCCGCGCGTGCTGCCGCCGTCGCTCGACGTCGTAATCAAAAAAGGTTCGTGGGACATGCTGCCCATCTTCCAGATCATCGAGCAAAAGAGCGGCGTGCCGGATGACGAACTTTACCAGGTTTTCAACATGGGCATCGGCATGGTTTCAATTGTCTCAGCCGATAAAGCCAAAGACGTTTTGAAATTTATCAACGCGCAAAAGCACAAAGCCTGGATCATTGGCGAAGTGGTTAAAGGCCGAGGCGAAGCGTGGGTGGAGTGATTTTTATCCGAAGATTTCGCCGATTTTCGCAGATTTGTTTTCTTTGTTTTTAATCTGCGTCCGTCTGCGTAATCTGCGGTAGCTTTTCAATGAAAATTCTCGTCATCGGTTCGGGCGGACGCGAACACGCCCTCGTCTGGAAACTTGCGCAGTCGCCGCACGCCACGCAGATGTGGTGCGCGCCCGGCAACGCCGGCATCGCGCAGGAACGCCTCGCCAAAAACAGCGCGCACGTGGAATGCGTCGCCATCGGCGCGGAGGATTTGCCCAAGCTTCTCGCCTTCGCGCAGGAGAAGAAAATTGATCTCACCGTCGTCGGCCCGGACAATCCGCTGGCGCTCGGCATTGTGGATTTGTTCCAGAAAAACGGCCTGCGCATTTGGGGCGTGAATCAAAAGGCCGCGCTGTTCGAGTCATCCAAGGTTTTCTCGCAAAAGTTCATGGAGAAATACGGTATCCCGACCGCTGCTGCCGGCACGTTCTCCGATGTCGTCGCCGCCAAAAAATTCGCCGCCACGCTCGGCGGCAAGTGCGTGGTGAAAGCCGACGGCCTGGCGCTCGGCAAAGGCGTTTTGATTTGCGCCAACCAGGCCGAAGCCGAAAAGGCCGTGGACGAAATCATGGTGAGCAAAGCTTTCGGTGCGGCGGGTGCGAAGGTGGTCATCCAGGAATTTCTCGAAGGCATCGAAGTGTCGCTCCACGCGTTGTGCGACGGCAAGACGGCGAAGATTTTTCCCACCTCGCAGGATCACAAGCGCGCGCTCGACGGAGACCTTGGTTTGAACACCGGCGGCATGGGCACGTATTCGCCGACGCCGTTCCTGACGGACGCGCAACTTGCCGAAACCGCGCGCACCGTTCTCGAACCGTTCATGCGCGGCTGCATTGAAGAAAAAATTGATTATCGCGGCCTGCTGTATCCCGGCGTGATTCTCACCAAAGCCGGACCGAAAATTCTCGAGTTCAACGCGCGCTTCGGCGATCCCGAGACGCAGGTTTATATGACGCGCTTGGAAAATGATCTGGTGGAACTGCTGGATGCGAGCGCGAGCGGCACGCTGGCGAAGCATGAATTGAAATGGAGTCCGCTCGCGAGCGTCTGCGTGGTGATGGCCAGCGGCGGTTATCCCGGCAATTATCCGAAGGGCAAAGTCATCACCGGCCTCGCCGCCGCGAACGCGCTGCCGCACACGAAAGTTTTCCACGCCGGCACGGCGCTGAAGGATAGACAAGTCGTCACCAACGGCGGCCGCGTCCTCGGCGTGACCGCGTTGGGCAAAAATTTGAAAGCTGCCCAGGCCGCCGCCTATGCCGCCGTTGGAAAAATCCATTTTGATGGCGCGCACTTCCGCCGCGATGTTGCGGCCAAGGCGTTGCAATAATTCCGTTATTTCACAAACGGCAGTTCGACAATTTTCGCCGGACTCTCGCCAGCCGCCGTCCGCAGCGTCAGTTCGCTGCCGATCTGGCTCGACTCGCGCCGGACATAACCGAGCGCGATGTTTTGATTTAACACCGGCGACCTTACCGCGCTGGTGACGTGGCCGATTTCCTTGCCGTTGAAAAACAATTTGTCGCCGCGCGCGGGCAAAACTTTCAAATCATCCGCAAGGTGCAAACCGCGCAGCTCCCGGTTGACGTGGCCGACACTATGGATGCGGTTGATGATTTCCTGCCCGATGTAGCAGCCTTTGTTGTAGCTGACGGCGCGGCTTTCGATGCCGCATTCGAGCGGGATGTTCGTCTCGTCCATGTCTGCGCCGAATCGCGGAATGCCCGCCTCGATGCGCGCGGTCTCGAACGCGATCCAGCCGATGGCACGCCCGCCGACAGCTTTCGCAGCGGCAATTAATTTGTCCGCCACCGCGCCAAGGGAATTGTCCGGGACGAACAGGTCAAATCCGCTTGTGCCGAGACGCGGATTGTTCGCGAGATAAATTTCGCCGAGCGTGGCGTCGGAAATTTTCAAGGAAGCGAGAGGCTTGGCAGGTATTTCTGAAAATAAATTCAGGCTGCGAACGACATCTTCCGCCTTCGGCCCCTGCACGCTCAACAAACCGTAATACGGCACTGCGTCCACGATCTGCACGTCGTCGGCGACGATGAATTTTTCCAGCCGCGCGAAAATTTTCCCCGTCAGGCCGGGCTCGAAATCCAAAAGTAATTCATCCGCGAGCGCGAAAACATTCAAATCACTTTCCATTTTGCCCTTGGCCGTGGTGATGGCGGCGTAGCAGCCTTCGCCGGTGCGGAGTTTTTTTACGTCGTTCGTCACCTGCCCGTGTAGAAATCGCACGCGGTCAGCGCCGGTCAGGCAGATGCGCGAGCGAAAGCTCAAGTCAATCACGCCCGCGCTTTCGCGCAGCGCGGCGTGTTCGGCCAGCCAGTCGCCGTAATCGGCGACGATTTCCGCGCCGTTCAATTCCGCGAACTGCGCGCCGAGGCCGTGAAGTAATTCGTGGAGCGAAAGCGGATTCATTGCGGCCAGATCATGCCGGAAATTTCGCGTCGGTTCAAACTTCCGGTGGCGCCTGCAAGCCGGCGTTGGCGCGGGCGATTTCGTCCTTGAATTTTTCCGTGCAGATCGGGCAGATGCTATGCGAGAAGCTGGCGTCGGTGCGGGAGCGGACGTAGGTCTCGACTGTGGACCAGTAGCCCTTGTCGTTGCGGACGTTTTTGCACCAGGCGCAAATCGGGATGAGGCCGGAAAGTGTTTTGACCTGGGCGAGCGTCTGCTTCAGCTCGGCGATGAGTTCTCGCTGCTTGGCCTCGGAGCGATGACGACGGGATATTTCGCGGCTGGCCAGGACGCTGGCGAACAGGAGCAGCGCGGCGGCCAGCGCGCTGCCGATGATCAGCAGCATCTCGGCGTTCTTATAATCCGCCTGTTCCGCCTCGTCGCGCGCGTCCAGCAATTTTTGCTCCTCGGCGGAAAACTCCTTCAAGATGTCAATGGCGCGGTCGGTGATGATCCGCCCTTCGCCGGTTTGTTCCATGTGCAGCACCGCCTCGGCGCCCTGCTGCTTGTAGGCGTCAATCATCCGCGCGTCGTCGGCGAAGACGTTCTTCATCGCCTCGCCGAGATTGTCCAGCCGTTGCTCCTGCGCGGGGTTGTCATGCGCCAGCTTGACAAGCTGGTCGAACAGTTGCGGCTCCAACTGGATGAAATGCTGGCACGCCGCGAGCGCGCGCTTGTCCCCCGTCGTCACGAATCCATGCAGGTCGCGCTGGATGTCAACGAGGTTGTCCTCGTAGGCGTGAGCCGCCAAAGTCACCTGCGCCGTATGCTTGCGCCAGTCGTTGGCGCGGCGCAACTCCGTCATGCTCCCGACGGCAACAAACGCGACCATGCCCATCAGCACCACCGACGCCGTGACGGGCAGCCAGTGGGGAAAATTGAAATTTTCAGCGCGCGACGGCATGGATGCTTGTGTTCCGAATCATCAGAATCTAGCACAACTGACACGATTGAAAAGCGCAAGTCAACGCACGAAATTCATGCTTTCCTCGCCGTCCAGCACCGCAGAGCACAGGCGGCCAACTGCGGCATGGAAATCTTATCCGTTGTTGTTACACTTCGTTCGTGACCGTCCTCGAAGCGATTCAGAAGAGCGCCGATTTTCTCGGCAAAAAAAACGTCGAGTCGCCGCGCCTGCAAATTGAACTGCTTCTCGCGCATTTGATGAAAATGCCGCGCATGAAATTATACCTGAACTTCGACCGCGTGCTGGCCCCGTCGGAAACGGACGCGCTGCGCGAACTCGTCAAGCGGCGGGGCCAGCGCGAACCGCTCCAGCACATCATCGGCTCGACGTCGTTTTGCGGATACGAAATCGCCGTCAGCCGCCACGCGCTCGTGCCGCGGCCGGAAACGGAATTGCTCGCCGAACTCGGCTGGGAATTCCTTTCAACCCTCAACCCTCAACCCTCAACCGCTTTGGATTTCGGCACCGGCACCGGCTGCATCGCCATCGCGCTGGCGGCCAGATGTCCGAACGCGAAAATTACCGCTTTGGATATTTCGGCGGACGCTTTGGCGCTGGCCGGAGAAAATGCCAACCGAAACAATGTCGCAGAACGGATTGAATTTTTGCAGGGCGATGGATTTGGCGCATTGCCTGCCGGAACACAGTTCGATTTGATCATCAGCAATCCGCCCTACATTCCTTCTGCGGAAATTGAAACGCTCCAGCCGGAAGTCCGCGATTTTGATCCGCATGGCGCACTGGACGGCGGCACAGACGGCCTGGATTTCTACCGGATGCTCGCGGAGCAGGCGAAGGTGTTCCTGAAGCCGGACGGCAAAATTATGCTCGAATTCGGCGACGGACAAGCTCGCGCGATCCGAACAGTTTTTGAAAATGAAAAGTGGATTGTCGAAGCGGTGCAGGAAGATTACAGTCAGCGCGAAAGAATTTTGGTTGTAAAATCATCCTCGTCCTCATCGTCATCCTCATAAATCAAATCGAGGACGAGGACGAGGCGGAGGATGAGGATGAGAATGAGACGGAATTAAATCATGGAAAGTTTTTTAATCAAAGGCGGCGTGCCGTTGCACGGCGAAGTCACCATCAGCGGCAGCAAAAACGCCGCGCTGCCCATCATGGCCGCGACGCTGCTGACCGACGAGCCGTGCATCATCCGTGGCGTGCCGGACTTGAGCGACACGCGGTTCATGGCGCAAATCCTCCAATCACTCGGCGCGCAGGTGAAATTTGCAAATGGCACGCTGACGATACGCGCGAAAAAGATTCGCGGCTACGCCGATTACGAACTCGTCCGCAAAATGCGCGGCTCCATCTGCATCGCCGGGCCGCTGCTGGCGCGGTTGCACAAGGCGCGGATTTCTTTGCCCGGAGGCTGCATCATCGGCGCGCGGCCGATCAATCTGCATTTGAAAGGATTTGAATCTCTCGGCGCGAAAATAAAAATCGAGGGCGGCTATGTGGATGCGACGGCGAAAAAACTGGTTGGCTCGACGATGTTTCTTGGCGGGCGCGCAGGCTCTACGGTTCTTGGCACGGCGAACGTGATGATGGCGGCGACGTTGGCCGACGGAATGACCGTCATCGAAAGCGCGGCGTGCGAGCCGGAAGTGGTGGACCTCGCCCATTTCCTGAACGCGATGGGCGCGAAGATTTCCGGCGCGGGCGGCCCCACCATCACCATTTCAGGCGTCAGCAAATTGCGCGGCGCGGAGCATGAAGTCATTCCCGACCGCATTGAGACGGCGACATTTGCCATTGCCGCCGCCGCGACAAATGGCGAAATCACAATCAAGAATTGCCGCGCCGACCATTTGCACGCGGTTCTCGACAAATTGAACGAAGCCGGAGTTTCAATTCAACAACGTGGCGGCAACCTGGTTGTCCGGCGCGGAAAGAAATTGAAATCCGTTGATATCACCACGCTGCCGTATTCCGGTTTTCCGACGGACGTGCAGGCGCAGATGATGTCGCTG
>CAYPTV010000194.1:0-6227 GCA_964413505.1 uncultured Bifidobacteriaceae bacterium
GGCAATAATCCTACGCAAAGTCGTATGCTTTCGTATGTAAAAACAAAAATAGACTCATCAGAACGGATACCCGGGCCTTCTCTTCATTGGTGGAACAAACAAATTTATTGGTGGACTCCAGATAAAATTACAAACGGTTATCATATTGATGCTGAAAGAAGTGATGGCGCATGTTTTATCTGGGTGGATGAAAATAGCGGAACATTATTTATTAATTCAAGTGACTGAATCATTTATTGAATTCTCAAATCGCTGCAAAAAAATCGGCGTTGAACCGACGCAATTTTTTCTCATCGTCAGCATCGCCGGGCAAACCGTTTCACTTTTTGAGCAAAACAAATTCGTCAAGAAACTCCCCTGCTCCACTTCGCGTTTCGGTATCGGGCAGGCGGAAGGCTCGAACCGCACGCCGCTCGGATTGCATCGCATCGCGGAAAAAATCGGCGCGGGCGAGCGGGCGGGAACGGTCTTCAAATCGCGCCAAATCATCGGCCACACGTCGCAGCCGGAATTTGCCGACGCCAAGATCACCACGCGCATCCTCTGGCTGGAAGGGCTCGAACCCGGCTTCAATCGCGGCGGCAGCGTAGATTCGCACGCGCGCTACATCTACATCCACGGCACGGCGGACCAAAAATCCATCGGCCGGCCCGCGTCGCACGGCTGCATCCATCTGGCGGACGCGGATTTGATTCCGCTGTTTGATCTGCTGCCGGGCGGAACGCTGGTTTGGATAAGCGAATCGTAGCAGCCGACGTGAGGAGGCTCATTTCAAAACAGAAAGCCGATCAGAGCCTCGTCACCTCGGCTGCTACGAGATTTAGGCGCTTGCGCTTTTGCGCCGACTATTTAATTTATCCGCGTGTTCGTCCGAATCGGCAAAATCTTTCTCGTCCTCGCGCTCGTGGCGATGCTCGGCGCGCATTGGGCGCTGCTGCAGACGGTCGCGTGGACGACGATGCTCGCGGACAATCTCCGCGCAAACTCATTTCACGACGCGGTGACAATGACCTTTGACGGCCAGCACCCCTGCCCCATTTGCAAGGCCATCGCCGCCGGGAAGAAATCCGAGAACAAATCCGAGTCCGTCGCACCGACGCTGAAACTGGAGTTCCCGCCGGTGAATGAAAATGTGGTCCTGGTCGCGCCGTCGCAATTCCGGCTTTTGCCGCCGGAGAATTTCTCCGCAAAACCCCTCTCCCAAAAACCGCTGCTCCAGCCGCCGCGCGGATTCTTCGTCTGATTTAATCGCAGTTGGGCTGCCCGCGCCCTGTTGGAGCGGGCGAAAATTTTCCATTTAACCTTGAGAGCGCCGTTGCGCGTTCTCGCAATTTTGAAATTTGATTATGAAAAATAAATTTAATTCAGCAGTGGTAAAAATTAGCGGTGGCTTGTTGGTTGGAATGCTCGCGCCAAGCATCGTTCACGCGTGCGCGTGCGGGTGCGGTGTTTTTGACGTGGCAACCAGTTCGATGTTCCCGAGCGAATCGGGCGGCATGGCTTGGTTGCAATATGATTACCAGAATCAGAACCGCAATTGGAGCGGCACGTCCGGCGCGCCGGCGGCGAACAATAACGACAAGGAAATTGAGACGCATTTCACAACGCTCGGTTTGCAATACATGTTCAACTCCAGTTGGGGCGCACAGATTGAAGTGCCTTTTGATGTCCGTCATTTCACGACGGATGACGGCACCGGAACCGGCGGCACGGTTTCGCGAAACTGGAGCCAGCTTGGCGACATCCGGCTTGAGGGCATTTACACCGGATTTTTTGCGGACCAGTCCGCCGGCGTGACGCTCGGATTGAAACTGCCGACGGGTAGTTACACTTTTGATCCCGCCGTGGTAGATCGCGACACGCAGATCGGCACGGGCAGCACGGATGTGTTGCTCGGCGGATTTTATCGCGGCAATCTGGATGCCAATCAAAAATGGGACTGGTTCGCGCAGTTTCAACTGGACATGCCGGTGGCGATACAGGACGACTATCGTCCGGGCACCGAATTCGATGCGGCGGCGGGAATTGATTACAAGGGATTTTCAATCGGTCGCGTGCGAATTTCCCCGGTGGCGCAGGTAATTTTCTCCAACCGCGCGAGCGACAGCGGCGGGAACGCCGATCCTGACAATTCAGGTTACGAACGGATTCTGCTTTCGCCGGGAATTGAATTTCACATTCATCCGGTGAAAATTTACGCGGACGTGGAAATTCCCGTTTATCAAAACATGACCGGCAACCAGCTCGTTGCACCGGTCTTGTTCAAGGCCAGCATGAGCTATATGTTTTGATTTGTTATGTCCAAGGCAACCCCTTCCAAAGAACTCAGCGACGAGCGGCTTTTTTTCATTGTCGCCATCACCATGTCGTTGCTCTTTGGAACCGGCTTTTTTCTGCTCATCTTCACGTTGAACAACCGTGAAAAGGAAACGGGCGCGGTGGCTGAAAGCCTGCCGCCGCGCCTCATCTCGCCCGACCACCCGCGGCAACTGGTGAATTTCTCGCTCACCGACCGCACCGGACGCAACGTGACGCAGTCGGAATTGGCCGGAAAAATTCTAGTCGTGGATTTTTTATACACCAGTTGCTCGCTGACCTGCCCCGTCGTCAACCGCTGCATGGCGCAAATCCAGCAGCTCACAACAAACCAACCGGACGTGAAGCTTGTCTCGCTCACCGTTGACCCGCGCGACGACACGGTCGAGTCGCTGGCAAAATACGGCGAACGCTTCGGCGCGGACACGAACCGCTGGCTCCTGCTGACCGGCGAAAAAGCCACGCTGTATGAATTGATTGGCAATACTTTCCTGGCGCAGGATTTGAACGACCCGTTCAACACCATGCCCGGCAATTTCACGCACACGGAACGCATCGCGCTGGTGGATTCGCACGGCAGACTGCGCGGCTACTTCGACGGGTTGAATGAATACACGGCAGCCGCCGTGGTTGAGGAAATCAACAGCTTGCGGAAATGAATTTATGAAGCGATTTATTTATTTATCATTTATTTTTGCGGCCTTTGCCGCCTGCAATCTCGAAGCCGCGCCCGATGCCAACAAAACCAGCACTAAATCTTACGACGCGCGCGGCATTGTCCGGCAAATCGCCGACGACCGGCGCAAGGCCACCATCCAGCACGAAGCGATTACCGGTTACATGAGTGCGATGACGATGGAATTCAACGTCAGGAACACCAATGAACTCGCCAGCATTTCACCGTCGGACGAAATCACCTTCAAGCTGGTCGTGGGCGAAAACGATTCCTGGATTGAAGACGTCCATTTCGTCACCCATCACGTTTCGGACGTGACCAACAACACCTTCGTCATCCATTTTCCAACGGCTGAACTCAAGCCCGGCGATTTGCTGCCGGATTGCGCATTCATCGCCGAGGATGGCAGCACGGTTCATCTTTCGGACTTCCGGGGAAAGGCGGTGGCGTTCACCTTCTTTTATTCGCGCTGCCCGCTGCCGGATTATTGCCAGCGCATGAGCAAGAGTTTTTCCGAAGCTAGGAAACTGCTTCTAGCGACCAACGCTCCGGCCAACTGGCAGTTGCTCTCCATTTCTTTCGACCCGGAATTTGACAATCCTCAAATGCTCTCAAGCTACGCGAGTCTTTACCGCAACGGCGACACGAACCGGTGGATTTTCGCCGCCGCGCCCGCAAACACCCTCTCCGGCCTGGAGCCGCGCCTCGACTTGATGATCATGCGCGACGGCGACAACATTATGTCGCACAATCTGCGAACCGTCGTGCTCGACCCGCAGGGGAAAATTTTCCGCCAGTTGGACGGCAACCAGTGGACACCGCAGCAACTCGCCGATGCAATCTTGCAGGCCGCGCGCGGGCAGACAAACTCCGTGCCTTGATTCAGCGGCGGTTTTGACAATCAGCCCAATTCGTTTAACTTGGCTGCCGGATTTGCAGCCATGAATTTGAACGAACAGATGACGCGACTGGCGAAACAAGCCAAAGCCGCGTCGCGCGAACTCGCGAAGCTTTCCACGCGCGAGAAAAATTCCTGCCTGCTCGCGATGGCCGGTGCGCTTGAAAAAAATTCCGGCGCAATCAAGGAAGCCAACGCGCTCGACATGGAAACCGGCGCGAAATCAAACCTGCCGGCGGCGATGCTCGACCGGCTCAAGCTCGACGACAAAAGAATTTCCGCGATGGCGCAAGGTTTGCGCGAAGTCGCGGCGCTGCCCGATCCGGTCGGGAAAATTCTCGACGAGCGCACGCGGCCGAATGGTTTGAAGCTGCAAAAAATTTCCACGCCCATCGGCGTCGTCGTCATCATTTACGAATCGCGGCCAAACGTGACCGCCGATGCCGCGAGCCTGTGCTTCAAATCCGGCAACGCGGTGATTTTGCGCGGCGGCAAAGAGGCGTTGAACTCCAATTTGCTCATCGCGCAAATCATGGTTGACGCCGGCAAAAAAGTTTTGGCGAATTTTCCCGAACACGCGATTCAAGTCGTGCCAACTATTGACCGCGAGGCGATTCCCGTTTTGCTTTCACTCACGCAATACATTGACCTTTGCATGCCGCGCGGCGGCGAGAGTCTCATCCGCGCCGTGGCGGACTGCTCGAAGGTGCCCGTCATCAAACATTACAAGGGCGTCTGTCATGTCTTTGTGGATGCCGACGCGGATTTGCAGATGGCGGAGGAGATCACGCTGAACGCGAAGGTCCAGCGCCCCGGCGTCTGCAACGCGGCGGAGACGCTGCTGGTGGATAAAACAATTGCGGAGAAATTTTTACCGCAGATGGCCCAGCGGCTCGCAGATAAACGAGTTGAACTGCGCTGCGACCCGGTTGCGCTTGGCTTGGTTCAATCCGCAATCCGCAATCCGCAATCCGCGATCAAGGCGGTAGTCGAGCAGGATTATTTCACGGAATACATGGATTACATTCTTAACGTCCGCGTCGTGGACGGCGTGTGCGCGGCGATTGAACACATTAATTTTTACGGCTCGGCGCACTCGGACAGCATCGTCACGAAGAACGAGGCGCACGCGAAGCAGTTCCTCGCCGAGGTGGATTCGGCGGCGGTCTATTGGAACGCCAGCACGCGGTTCACCGACGGCGGCGAGTTCGGCATGGGCGCGGAGATCGGCATCAGCACCGACAAGATCGGCGCGCGCGGCCCGATGGGCCTGGACGAATTGACAAGCTACAAATGGATCGGCATCGGCAACGGGCAAATCAGGAGTTGATCAGACACAGATTTCGATAATCTGTGTTCATTATTTGTAAATGGGTGTTTGATTTTTTGCGAACACGGTCGGCTTTGGAATCGCGGCACCGACGGCGTTGACTAGCAGGTTGTCGAAGCAGGCGGTGTTTCTGGTTCTGGCGTCGCCGGTGACAAGTCCCGCCATGCCGTGGGTAAAAAGACTGTTCGTGGTGGACAGCACCTGTGTGCCGTCCACGAAGCCGGTGATGGCGGAGCCGGAGAACTGGAGCTTCACGTTGTGCCACTGGTTGGTGGCAAAGTTGGGGACGATGCCTGAGACCATTTGTTTTTCGCCACGCTCGCCGGTGTTGCCCTCGGCCAGCAGCGCAGCCTGATGCTCCTTGTCGCCCAAATCCACCTCCCCTGCCTTGCCGTTGATGGCGACCAATGCGTAGGCGCCGTCCACCGCGAGCCTCATATAATATCCCTTGGGCGCGCAACCGTAGCCGTCACCGACGTTGTTCACGCGGCCCATGACGCCCGCCCAGCCGCCATCGTCAAAAAAGATGTCGGCGCTGACTTCGTAATCCTGCCATTGGTCGTCGCCGAGGATGGTGTAAGGCATCCATTCGGGCGCCCAGCTTTGGGGCTTTCTGGCGACGACTTGACGGAGGCATTTTCCTTTTCCATCCGGCCGGTCGGCGATTTCAAAGACGCTGGCGATGTCCGCCGTGTAGTGCGGCAGATAGCCAAATTGTTTTGGCGAGGAATATTCGTCGAAGGTTTCGAAATAAGGGAACGGAAATTTCTGTTCGGCGGGAATGTTGTCGAACGAACCTTTCTGCTGTCCGGTGGTCGTGGAAATGGAATAGACGGAACCCGGTTCGAGCGCGATGGTAAAAGTGCCGCCCGCAAGATTGCTGACCGCAGGTTCAATTGAGGGTTGCTGGACAAATTGTTCCTTCGCGTCGCTGCGCCAGACGCACAGCTTTCCGGTGGACAAACCGCCGCTGACGTTGAAGGTGACGTTCTGGACGGACTTCGCAT
>CAYPTV010000195.1:0-6204 GCA_964413505.1 uncultured Bifidobacteriaceae bacterium
TGGGATCCTGTTGCAACAACGTGTTGTAAGCGCAGGCCGAACTGGAGAAAAAGTAGCGGCGGGCGCCGGCGCGGTAGGCGGCCTCGACCATGTTGGTGTTAATGAGCACACTGCGGAGGCATTCGACGCGGAAACGCTCGATGAAGCCCATGCCGCCCATGTCGGCGGCGAGGTTATAGACTTCCACCGCGCCTTCGCATACGCGTTTGCAGTTTTCCTCGATGCTCACGTCGAGGCAGAGATTCTGCACGCCGGGCACGTGCAGATACCACTCGTAAAGCGGCTTCTTGTCCACCGCCCGGATGTTGGTGAAGCCTTTCTTCTTGAAATACAGCGCGAGGTTGCCGGCGATGAATCCGCCCGCGCCGGTGATGACGATCAAATCGTCCTTCTTCAACGGGGCGTCCTTTTCCACGACTCGTTTGGGAGCATTGTGTGACATATATGATTTTCGTTGGTTGTTAAAATGTTCGCCTTAAAAATACACTGGACTTGGCGGCAGGGGAATGACGATAGTTTGCCAGTGCATGATGATTATTGACTTTTTATGAAACGCTCAAATCAGCCAAAATCGGACGCCATGGCCGCGCCGGAATTTTTTTCACCGCAGGTTTCCGAGGCCCGGCGGTTTTACCTGAACCTGAACCCGCCGAAGCGCGCGCCGCTGTCCGTGGTCAGCGGCGGCTGCGAACACTGCGCGCCCAATTACGAAATTCATCGTCCAACATTTCCATTTTATTCGATAGAATATGTCATTCGCGGCGGCGGCTCACTCAAGCTGCAAAACCGTCGCCACGCCTTGCAGCCGGGCAGCGTTTTCTCCTATGGCCCCGGCGTGCGGCAGGACATTGCGTCCGATCCCGCCGCTCCGCCGGTCAAATACTTCGTGGACTTTTTCGGCCTAAAATCAAAGGATATTCTGCGGCAGTGCCATTTGCCGCCGGGAAGCGCTTCACAGATTTTTCCGCCGAATGAAATCCAGAACCTCTTCGATGAATTGATCCGTTGCGGCCAGCGCGCCTCCGTCCGGAGCGCCGAACTTTGTTCAATGCTGCTCGAATGCCTGGTTTTGAAAATGGCCGAATCGCGAGCGCCGCAGGACAGCGTCAAAAGCCTTTCGTTCACCACCTACCAGCAATGCCGCCAGCATGTCGAAAGAAATTCTCTGCGGCTGAAAACCTTGCGCCAGATTGCGGAAGAATGCCATGTGGACGCCGCCTATTTATGCCGCTTGTTTCAACGCTACGACCACCAAAGCCCATACCAATTTTTGTTGCGCCTGAAAATGAACCTCGCCGCCGAATGGCTTCAGCAGCCCGGCGCGCTGGTCAAGCAGGTGGCCGAGCACGCCGGTTTCAGCGACCCGTTTCACTTTTCGCGCGCCTTCAAAAAAGTGCTTGGCGTCGCACCCGATACCTTTCGCCGTCTGCGTTGAAAAAAACCAGATGCCTAGCTTTGCGTCATTTTTCCGCACTTTTACGGCACAAACGGGCGTGGCGTGCTGGCGGCGGCTTGAATGGTCGCGGTCGCCGGCGTCAAGCCGTCGGCGCTCGCGGTCAGCTTGATTTCGCCGGCGTCCTTTGTGGACTGCACCATGATTTGCGCGAGGCCATTGAACACGCTGCGCGACCATGCTGGCATGACAGGCTGGCCGGTGATTTCCACATTCACGCCCATCACAAGCCCGCCGGTGCCGGAAGCATTGCGGACGCCGACGGCGATGACGTTGTCGCCCACGTGCAGATTCTTTTTGATGTCAAAGATGGGCGAGTCTTCCCAGTTGCGAGATTCGCCGACACGCTGGCCGTTCACATAAACCGAACCACTGTCGTCAATGCGCCCGAAATGGATGCTGATGCCGGAGCTGTTCAAATCGTCGGCCGACACATTCAAGTGCTGCCGGAAGATAGCCGTCTGGCCTTCCTGCAATTGCGCGTCCTCGCCTTCGGAACTTGTCTTGTCCCAAGCCGAGTCATCGAAGCCGGCGACGAGTTCGGGAACCGTGGCACCGCGTGCCGGCAGGTCGGCGAGTTTCCAGCGCCAGTCGTTGAGCGGAAGATTTTTCACCGGCGGCTGCGCCACAAACGTGTCCGGCTCGTGGCAGCTTGGATCGCCGTTGCCGACGCCGAGGATTTTTCCTGCGCCTTCGATGGAAAAATTAATCTTATTTCCCGCCGTCGGGATCACGCGGCCTTGCGCGTCGGTCACGGAAACGGTTACGACGGAAACATCCTCGCCGTCGGCATTGATGGTCGCGCGGTTGGGTGTGAGCTGGACGGCGGCAGGCTCGCCGGTCGTCTCCACCTTGATTTCGGCGATGACATTGCCGGCGGCGTCAAAACCTTTTGCGCTCAAAGTTCCCGGCGCGTATTTGACCTGCCACGAAAGTTTTGAATTTGGCTTCATCGCCTGCTTGCCGAGCGACTGGCCGTTCAAAAACAATTCCACCGACTTGCAGTTGCTCAATGCGTCCACGCGGATTTCCCGTCCCTCCATGCCCGCCCAGTTCCAGTGGGGCAACAGATGGAGAACCGTGTTCGTCGTCCACCAGGACTGGTAGTAATAAAAATCGTCTTTCGGAAAACCACAGGTGTCGAGGACGCCGAAATGCGAATTGATGCACGGCCATGCGTATGGCGTCGGCTCGCCGCGATAATCAAATCCCGTCCAGACAAACCCGCCGGACAAATAGGGGCGCGTGGCAAAAAAGCCCCACCATGTTTCAGCGGTTGACGCCCAGCTTGGAAAATTCACGTCGTAGGCGCTGACATATCCGCGATTCTTGTCGTTTTCGTAAATGCCGCGCGTGGCGACGGTGCTGGCCTGTTCCGTGCCGACTTCGGGCTGCGCCGGATGCTTGGCATGATAACTGTCAATCTCGCGGCCGACGTGATAATTCCAGCCGCGCACTTCCAGCGTCCCTGGCAGGCCGGTGAAAATGTCGCCCACGCTTTCCGCCGCCGTCACGGGCCGGGTGGAATCCAGTTGCAGCAATTTATTTTGCATCGCCAGGCCGACGCGGCCAGCGACGGGCTGCGTCTGCGTGCTTTCCTCGTTGCAAATGCTCCAGATGCCGACGCTGGCGTGATTGCGGTCGCGGCGGATGAAATCTTCAAAGCGCTGCATGTTGGCTTCGTCGCTGCCGAGCAGGCGGTTTTCGTCCATCACGATCATGCCGAGATGATCGCAGGCGTCGAGCAGCTCCGGCGTGGGCGGATTGTGCGAGGTGCGATAGGCGTTGTCGCCAAACTCCTTCAGTTCTGCGACCCGGAAATACTGCAACGCGTCCGGCAGCGCCGCGCCGACGCCGGCCATGTCTTGATGATTGCAGGTGCCTTTGAGTTCGTAAGGCTGGCCGTTCAGCAAAAACCCCTTGTCCGCGTCAAACGCAAACGTGCGGATGCCGAACTCGGTTTCCTGGCGGTCAACAATTTTGCCGCCGCTTTCAACCGTCGTGACGAGCTTGTAAAGTTTTGGGTTTTCGGGGGACCAAAGAATAGGCTTGGAAACTTTTGAATTGAGCTTCACGGTTTTCATGGCCACGCCTTTGACCTCTTCCGATCCGCTGAACTTCGCCAAGGATTTTCCATCCGGCGAAAGGATTTCACAGTTCACCGTGGCCCTGGCCTCATTGGTGAGCGAATTGAGCAACTGAACCTCGACATTGACCGGCGCCTTGCCTGAAGGAACATTATTCTTGAATTGCGTATAAACATAAATCCCGTCCGGCGCAATCGCGACCGGCGCGGTTTTTTCCAGCCAGACGTGACGGTAAATTCCCGCGCCTTCGTAAAACCAGCCTTCGAATTTGCTCGCGTCCACTTTCACGGCCACCGTGTTGGTGCCGCCGATGCGCGCGACATCCGTGATGTCCACGCGGAACGGATAGTAGCCGGTTTCGTTATGTTTCATTTCCCAGCCGTTGACGAACACCCTCGTGTCGCGGAACACGCCGTCGAAATCCAGCCAGATGCGTTTGCCCGCGTCGGCCGACGGCAAGGCAAACGTGCGGCGATACCAGCCGATGCTGTTTTGCAAGAAGCCCGGCCCGACGGGTTTGAAGCCGTGGCTCGTGTCGGCGCTGGAATCGAAAGGCAGTTCAATCACCCAGTCGTGCGGCAGGTTCACCGTGCGCCAGCTCGCGTCGTTGAAGCGTTCGGAAGCCGGCCCGGTATTTTGCGCGGCCTTGTCGAGCCGCATGAAATTCGGCCAGTTGTCGCCGAGATGAAATTTCCAGTTGAAGTCGAGAAGCAGCTTTTCGCGCGGCGAACCGGTTCCGGCATCAGCGGCTAATAAATTAAGGCTGAAAACGGCGAGAATCGCGACGACGAGAATATGGTTGAGTGGGAATCTGGATTTCATGGTCTAGAATTAGTCAAGGTGGCGCAAAATGGCAATTGCAATCCGTGCGCGCAGGGTAATTCAAGGCCGGTCACTTCACGCCGGGAAACGCCATGTAGTTTTTGGCGTTCGTATAGCAGATGTTTTTGATCATCGGGGCGACCAGTTCTTCGTCGTCGGGTATCAGGCCGTTCTTGATGTCGCGGCCAATCAGGTTGCAGAGTGTGCGCCGGAAATATTCGTGGCGGCAATACGACATGAATGAGCGCGAGTCGGTGATCATGCCGATGAAGCGCGAGAGCAGGCCGAGATTTGAGAGAGCATTGATCTGCCATTCCATGCCTTCCTTCTGATCCAAAAACCACCAGCCGGAACCGTATTGGATTTTGCCGGGTATCGTGCCGTCCTGAAAATTCCCGATCATCGTGGCGAACATGTAATTGTCCGCCGGGTTCAAATTGTAAATGACGGTCTTGGGCAGTTGATTGTCGGAATCCAGCTTGTTGAGATAAGCAGACAGCGCAACCGCCTGCGGAAAATCGCCGATGGAATCGAAGCCCGTGTCCGGCCCAAGCTGCTTGAGCAGGCGGTCGTTGTTGTTGCGCAATGCGCCAAGGTGAAGCTGCTTGGTCCAGCCGCGCTTCGCGTCAAGCTGGCCGAAAAACAGCATCATGAACGAGGCGAACTGCGAGTGTTCCTGCGGGGAAACTGCCGTGCCTTTGCGCGCCTTGCCGAAAATCCCGGCAGCGGTTTTCTCGGAACAAAAATCCGCGAAGCAATGGTTCATGCCGTGGTCGGACAGGCGGCAGTTTTGCGAATGGAAATACTCGTGGCGCTTCTCCAGCGCGCTGATGAATGCGCTGAAATCATTGATATCCACATTCGCGGCGGCGGCCAGTTGCTCCACCCATTTATTGAAACTCGCGGGCGAGTTGACCGTCAGCGCCTTGTCGGGGCGAAACGCCGGCAGCATTTTTGTCGGATGACCGGTTTTCGCAAACTGGCGGTGATGTTCGAGATTGTCCACCGGATCGTCCGTGGTGCAGACGACCTTGACCTTGAATTTTTTCAGGATGCCCTGCGTCGTGAAAGCGGGCGTGGCAAGCAGCTCATTCGCCTTTTTCCAGATTTTCACTGCGGATTTTTCATCCAGAAGTTCGCTGATGCCGAAATAGCGCTTCAACTCAAGATGTGTCCAATGATAAAGCGGATTGCGCAGCGTGTGCGGGACGGTCTTGGCCCAGGCGTTGAACTTCTGCTCGGGCGTAGCGTTGCCGGTGCAGAATTTCTCGGCGACGCCGTTGCTGCGCATAGCACGCCATTTGTAATGGTCGCCTTCCAGCCAGATTTCAAACAAGTTGTTGAACTGTCGGTTTTCTGCGATGTCTTTCGGCGAAATGTGGCAGTGATAGTCAAAAATCGGCTCATCCTCGGCGTATTTGTGATACAGCTTGCGCGCCGTTTTGGTGCTTAACAGAAAATCTTCGTGGATGAACGCCATAAATTATTTGCCGAGCAGCAGCGGTTTCATGTGCCGCTCGAAAAGATTTTCCGTCACATTTTTGGCGATGATGGCCTCGTGCTTCTTCAACGCATTCAAATAACGGCCACCTTTTTTTGCCGCGACCTTGAAGCTGACATGCAATAACTGGCGGAAGCTCGGATTGAACGCCGGATTCTTCTGGTCATGCCGCAGCGCATCGGTGAACTGCTTGGAACTCCAGCCGTTCACGACGGACGCCGGCGGCAGTTTCTTTTTATCAATGTCAATCACGCTGGCATACGGCGCGCAAAATTCGTCAACATGCTCGATGGCGTAGGCGTAAATTTCCTTCGCGATTTCCAAGCCGTCGCCGCCCGCTT
>CAYPTV010000196.1:0-6192 GCA_964413505.1 uncultured Bifidobacteriaceae bacterium
AGAGTTTATCAGAGCGCTTGCGCGCTCGCTCTCTGCCCTCATGTTTTCTAACAAGCCGCCGGAGCCAGCCGCCGTTGGCACTGTTTCAGTGACCGGATTTCATGATGATGCTGATGGCCACGGCCATCAGGGGTTTGTGCAGTTGCGCGGCCAGCGCCTCGCATTCGGCGCGACGCTGCGGGTCGGCCAGCAGTTCTTTGGCAAGCGGCACGGCGGTTTTGAACCGGCCAATCTGCACCTGCTGATCGGCGCTTAATATCCGGCGGGAAAAATCCTGCACCCGTCCCGCCACCGTCCCGCCGTAAAGCGCCCGGAAGACCATGTCGCCCATCCGCCCGCGCAGTCCGTCAAACATCGGGTTCAGTTTCACTTTTGCCATGTGTCCTTTCCGCCACGTTCCGGCCGGCATCGGGCCTGCCTTGATCCGTCACAAGCCCAGTGTTTCTCCACATTGTCTCCACAGTGTCTCCACATCAGGTCTTATCCAGGTCCAGTCCCGGTTCGATTCAGGTGGCTGAATGTTTTAGCATTGAATTCAACGCAACCTAGCACTTGTCCGGCGGCGGTTCAAATGGGGATGAAGCGAGATTTGCTGCTCCGCAAATTGAGTCTCGGCGGACGACCTTGCTTCATTGTTTCAAGTGTTGTTTTAATTCAAAATTATCGGGGCGCGGCTGTGCGCGGAGCGTCAGCCGCAGCAATATCCACACTGCTGCGGCTGGTCTGCGACACAGCCGCGCTCCGGTCAAATCAGGACGTCGCCCGGTTTTGGCGTGTATCGGACCGGCATTTGGGTTAAACAGCGGGCATGAACAGCGGTCTGCGCGTCGCCACACCACCGTCCAAACCGTTGCTGGTCTTCGACGGTGACTGCCATTTCTGCACGCTCTGGATCCGGCGCTGGCAGCAGATGACCGGCGACTCGGTGGATTACCTGCCCTCGCAAGATGCCGGTGTCGCAGCCCGGTTCCCAGAAATTCCCCTCGCTCAGTTCGATGCCGCCGTCCAGTTCATCGCCACCGACGGCATGGTTTATTCGGGTGCGGACGCGGTGTTCCGCGCGCTCGCCTGCCACCCAAAACGCCGCTGGCCGTTGCACGCCTATGAGTCGTCGCCGACTTTCGCCCATGTCACCGAACACGCCTACCGCATCGTCGCCGGGAACCGGACGTTCTTCTCATGGTTGACGCGCTGCCTGTGGGGACGGCACGTGGAAGTGCCGGATTATTTCCTCACACGCTGGTTTTTTCTGCGCGCACTCGGTCTGGTTTATCTCGTCGCCTTCGTCTCGCTCTGGACGCAGGTCAGCGGGCTGATCGGTCATGGCGGCATCCTGCCCGCCGACCAGTTCATGCCGGCGGTGAAACAGCAATGTGATCTGCAAGGAATCGGACTGGACCGGTTCTATCTGCTGCCGACGCTGTGCTGGTTCGATTCGTCCGACGGTTTTCTTCATCTCCAATGCGCCGCCGGAACGGTGTGTGCAATTCTTTTAATTTTTGGAATCGCGCCCGCACCTTGTCTTGCGCTGCTTTGGCTGGTTTATCTCTCGCTCGTGACCGTCGGGCGCGATTTTCTCGGTTTCCAATGGGACAATCTGCTGCTTGAGACCGGCCTGCTGGCCATCTTCTTTGCACAGCTCCAACTGCTGCCCCGTCCCGCGCGGGAAGCGCCGCCGTCGCGCCTGTTTCTCTGGCTGCTGCGGCTGCTGCTGTTCAAGCTCATGTTCTCGTCGGGTTGCGTGAAGCTGTTGAGTGGTGACCCGACCTGGCGCAATCTCACCGCGCTCACATTTCATTACCAGACCCAGCCGCTGCCGACGTGGATTGGCTGGTATGCGCAGCAGTTGCCGGTGTGGTTCCAGAAACTTTCCTGTGCAATAATGTTCGGTATCGAGCTGGGCGCGCCGTTCCTCGTTTTCACGCCACGCCGGTTGCGTTTCCTCGGCGCGTCGCTGCTGGCCGGTTTGCAAGTCCTCATCCTGCTCACCGGCAATTACACTTTCTTCAACTGGCTCACGCTGGCCCTCTGCCTGCTGCTGCTCGATGATTTTGCATTAGCCATGATTGTTCCTCGGAAATTGTCCGGCTTATTTCCCGTCAATCAATCCTGTGGTTGTGAATTGTCAAACGGCGGCGCGCACGGAGTGACGCGCCCTGCCTCGTCCATGGTAGGGCGGGCAATCCTTTGCCCGCCGGGGCTGCGCTGGCCGCGTCCTCTGCTTGTCGCAATTGCGTTGGTGATTCTGTGCGCTTCAAGTTTCACGCTGGCAGTCACGCTCGGATGCCGTTCTCCCCTGCTCGCCCCGTTTGGCTGGGTGGCGGGACAGCTCGCGCCGCTGCGCAGCGTGAACAACTACGGCCTGTTCGCCGTGATGACCACGCAGCGCAACGAGATCATCGTCGAGGGCAGCAACGACGGCACCAACTGGCTGGCCTACGGATTCAGATACAAGCCCGGCGACGTGACGCGCCGACCGTCCTTCGTCGCGCCATTCCAGCCGCGGCTCGACTGGCAGATGTGGTTCGCGGCGCTGGGCGACTACCAGCAGAACCCGTGGTTCGGGAACTTCTGCGAACGCCTCCTGCAAGGTTCGCCGGACGTGCTGGCGTTGCTGGACAAGAATCCGTTTCCCGGCAAGCCGCCGCATTTCATTCGCGCCGAGTGCTACAATTACCATTTCACGAACTTCGCAGAGCGGCGCGCGACCGGTGCGTGGTGGAAGCGTGAATCCATCGGGGAATACTTGCCGCCGGTTTCACTTCCGCAATAAGATGGCGCGACATTCATGACTGAATCGAACGACAACCGCGCGCTGGACTGGTTCACGCCCTGCCGGTTCGGCGTCCTGCTCGCAGTGCTGGTCTTCGCGTCGTTCCCGCAGGTCATCCTCGGCCTGCAGACGTTCGTCTTCCGCGACTACGGATTCTTCGCCTATCCCCTCGCCCATTTCCAGCGCGACTGTTTCTGGCGCGGCGAAATTCCCATGTGGAATCCCTACAATTTCTGCGGCATCCCGTTCCTCGCGCAATGGAACACCATGCCGCTCTACCCGCCGTCGCTGATCTACCTGACGCTGCCACTCGAATGGTCGCTGGGCTTCTTCTGCCTCCTGCACTTGTGGTTCGCCGGCCTCGGGATGTTCTTTCTCACGCGCCGCTGGACGGGCAGCAACTTCGCCGCCGCGTTCGCCGGAACGGTCTTTGCCTTCAACGGCTTCACTCTCAACCTGCTCATGTGGCCGAGCCATCTCGCCACGTTCGCGTGGATGCCGTGGGTCGTCCTCGCCGTCGAACTCGCGTGGCGCGACGGCGGAAGGAAGATCTTTCTCGCCGCGCTCGTCGGCGCGATGCAGATGCTCGCGGGCGGGCCGGAAATCATTTTCTTCACCTGGACTTTGCTGCTGGCGTTGTGGATTCAGCAGCTTGCTTGCGGAGGCAACGGCGCTGCCGCGACGCGCGGCAAAATGTTCTGGCGGTTTCCGGTTGTCGCCGCGCTGGTCTTCGCGCTGACGGCCATCCAGCTCCTGCCGTTCCTCGACCTCGCCGCGCATTCGCAGCGCGACTCCGGCTATGCCGATTTGCGCTGGTCCCTGCCCTTGCGCGGTTGGGCGAATTTCCTCGTGCCGATGGCCTTTGGCAACACCTGGGACACCGGCGTTTTCTTCCAGCACGGCCAGGGATGGACGTCATCATACTATCTCGGCATAGGCGCGCTCTGGCTCTCGCTGCTGGCGGTGCCCTGCGTGCGCGAACGCCGCGTGTGGCTGCTCGGCGCTGTTGCGGTCGTCGCTTATCTCTTCGCGCTCGGCGACGGCACGCCCATTTATCCCGCGCTGCGAAAAGTGCTGCCGCAATTAAGCCTCGTCACCTATCCGGTCAAATTCACCATCATCATCGCCTTCGTCGCGCCGGTGCTGGCGGCGTTTGCGCTGGCTAACGTGGAGAGAATTAAGAAACAACTGCTTCTGTTCGGCGCAATTTTATTTGCTCTGGTCGTCGGGATTATATTCTGGACGCAACACGCGCCGATGCTGGGCGACCAGCCGCGCGCCGCCCTGCTCAACGGCATTTCCCGCGCCGAGTTCCTGATCTTGACCGGAGCGATCCTCCTTGTTCTTGCACGCAAGAGCAGCGCCGGAATTTTCCGTGCCGCGCCGGTCGCTTTGATTCTCATCGCATGGCTCGACGTTTTCACGCACGAGCCGGCGCAGAACCCCACCGTGCCGCCCGCCGTTTATGCGCCCGGATTCTTGAACCAGATGCACAAACTCCAGCCGCTGCCCGCGCCCGGCGGCTCGCGTGCGATGGTCACGCCCATGGCGGCCGCGATGTTCGTCCACACGCCGCTGGGCGATCCGCAGAACAACTTCCTCGCCAACCGCCTGGGTTGCAGCGAGGATTGCAACCTCCTCGACAACGTGCCGAAGACCGACGGCTTTTTCTCGCTCGTCCCGCGCGAAGGCGAGGCGCTGGCGTTCTGGTTTTACGGCGCGACCAACAACAATTTCCCGCACCTGGAAGATTTCATGGGCATCTCGCAAATCACCTCGCCGGACAGGATTTACGCCATGCAGCCGCGCACAACCTTCCTGCCGCTCGTGACCGCCGGGCAAAATCCCGTCTATCTGTCCGACGCTGACACGTTGAACGCGCTGATTGAACCTGAGTTCGACGGGAGCAAAATGGTTTTCCTGCCGCCGGATGAAAAACCGCTCGTGACCGTCACCCACCAGACCTCCGCCAGAATTCTCGAATCGAAATTCACCGACCAAACCGTGGACATCGAAGCCGAGGCCGCCGAACCGTCACTCGTCGTCATCGCGCAGACATATTATCACGACTGGCGCGTGCTGGTGGACGGCCAGCCGTCGCCGCTCTTGCGGGCGAACGAGGGATTTCAAGCCGTCCAAATCCCGTCGGGCCGGCATCACATCCGGCTGACCTACGCAGACCGCGCGTTCCAGACCGGCGCGGCCATATCCATCCCCGCATGGCTCGCCTGCCTTGCCTGCCTGCTGCTGGTGAAAACGAAACGCTGGTTTCGGTAAAACTGTGGTCGTGTTTTGCCGGTTCGTCTGAAAAGTCCCGCGAGGTTTTGGAGTGCGGCAGCCCCCTGCCGCTTTCGCGTCGTCAGCCCTACGGACGAAAAGCGGCAGGGGGCTGCCGCACTCCAAGACGCTGGTGCGCAATGCGTCCCGGTCGTGGGCGGACGAAAAAAGCCAATTTTTCACTCAGCCACGGTCGTGTCGGGGCGAAACGACGGTCGAATTGGCTAACCACAGCCGTGTCCGACCAAAACGACGGTCGAATTAGCCTCCCACAGCCGTGTTAGGGTGAAAAAATCGAATTTTTCGGTCAGCCACGACCGTGTGTGGGTGAAACGACAGTCAAATCGGCCTGCCACGGCTGTGTCCGGGTGAAAAAAGCAAATTTTTTGGCTGGAAACGGCGGTATTCAGGCAAAACGACCGTCACGCCGGGCAATTACCGGATTTTGCCATTGAGACGGATAACAATTTGAGGGATCTGGAATGTATGGCATTGCTGACGTTTGGTTTGTTCTTGCCATATTATTTATGGCAGGCGCAGAGTCCAAATTGTGAATGGGAAAACACATCTACATTTCGCAGGTGACGAGGTGACGGGTCTCAAACTTCCTCAAGATGGATTTGAGTCAGAGATTCCTCACGTCGGCTGCTACGCGGGAATTAAAAAGGCGGCCTCAATTGTGCCGGACGGGCAGGGCAGGGGCATTTTGCGTCGCCGGCATATTTATTCCCCGGCGAGGCCGCGCCCGGCGAGGCGCGCGAGTGTCCAGCGGTATTCCCCCGCAAGCTGTTCTACGACGCTGCGGGATTTCAATTCCGGCGGGAGCACTTCCCAGGTGTAGGTCTCCATTTCGAGGTGCGTGCAGAGGGCCGGGGTTTCCGCGAGCACGTCCAGGACGCCGAGCAGATGGTCGTTTGTGTTTTGGAGCGGCGGCGCGGCGGGCGCGTGCAGCGGGACGTGGAAATGGATGCGCCATTCGGGGCAAGGTTGAAGGTTGAAGGTTGAAGGTTGAAGGTTCAGGGCGTCGGGGAGGTCGCGGTGGAATGTTAATTTGCCGTTGGCGTGGCGCACGGCGACTTGGTGGAGGTAGATGTCGTCGGCAAATGGTTTCAATGCGGCGCGGGCTTCGGGGGTGGCGATGG
>CAYPTV010000197.1:0-6189 GCA_964413505.1 uncultured Bifidobacteriaceae bacterium
TGCGCCGCATTTTGATGTGGGAAGGCTATCCGTATTTTCCGTTGCGGAAGGATTTTCCGCTCGCGGGCAAGCCGAGCGACATCCCCGGTGTAGCCTTTTCAAAACCAGCGCCGATGGAAGGCGGGCCGTTTGTGACAATTCCAAGCACCAGTTCCTCAACCGCCAGAGAACCACGCGTCCGCATTCCTGAAAATTAATTTTAATGGCCACCGTTCAAGACATCGAGATTCCTGATTCCGCCGCGCGCGCTGCGCAGGCGGTTGACGAACTTCCGGATGACGTCGGCGAAAAAATGGTTTTGAACATGGGACCGTCGCATCCGGCGACGCACGGTGTTCTCCGAATTTTGCTCGAGCTGGACGGCGAAGTCATCACAAAGGCCGACCCGGACGTTGGTTACCTTCATCGCGGCGACGAAAAAATCGCCGAGAACATGACTTACACGCAGTTCATTCCTTACACCGACCGGCTGGATTATCTCGCGCCGCTTGCGAACAACGTCGCTTACGCGCTCGCGGTCGAAAAAGCCCTCGACATCCATGACAAACTGCCGCCGCGTTGCCAATACATCCGCGTAATGTGCTGTGAACTGGCGCGCATCTCGGCGCACTTGCTTGGGCTTGGCGCGTTTGCGATGGATGTCGGCGCAGTTACCGTTTTCCTTTTGACGTTCACCGAGCGCGAAAAAATTTACAACCTCGCCGAAGCCGCGAGCGGTGCGCGTCTGACGACGAGCTATACGCGCATTGGCGGCTTGATGCGCGACATTCCGCCGACGTGGTGCGATCAAGTTCGCCAGTTCCTCAAGGAATTTGCCGTGGCGCTTGCCGAAGTGGAAGTGCTGCTCACGCGCAACCGGATTTGGGTGGACCGCCTGCGCGACCTCGCGGTCATCTCGAAAGAAATGGCGATTGATTACGGCTTGAGCGGTCCGAATCTGCGTGGCAGCGGCATCGAATGGGATTTGCGCAAAAACCAGCCGTATCTTTGTTACAAAGATTTGCAATTCGACATTCCCACCGGTTCAGTTGGCGACTGCTACGACCGCTACCTTGTGCGCATGGAAGAAATGCGCCAGAGCATGAGAATTCTGGAGCAGTGCGTGAACAAAATTCCCGGCGGCGCGGAAAACAAATCGAAGGAGCCGGTCAACGTCGCTGATGGGAAAATTGTCTTGCCCCCGAAACATGGCGTGATGACGAAGATGGAGGAATTGATCCATCAATTCATGCTCGTGACGGAAGGCATGAACGTGCCGCCCGGCGAAATTTATTTCGGCCACGAAAATCCGAAGGGCGAACTGGGCTTTTACATTTGCAGCAAGGGCGGCGGTGTGCCGTATCGCCTGAAAATCCGTTCGCCCAGCTTTATTAACCTGAGCATTTTGGGCGAGCTGATGCCCGGCGCGATGGTCAGCGACGTGCCGGTGATTCTCGGCTCGATTGATTTTGTAATGGGAGAAAGCGACCGATGAACGTGACGCACACAGAACCGATTCCGAATCCGCTGCAACATCAAAGCGGATTTTCGGTGACGCCCGCGCTCGAAGCGGAAGTGGACGAGCTGATCACGCATTATCCTGTGAAACGCGCCGCGTCGCTGATGGTGCTGCACGCGATCCAGGAAAAGTTCGGCTGGATTTCGCAGGAAGCTGTCGAGTGGACGGCGAAGAAACTGGATTTGCAGCCCATCAACATTTACGAAATCCTGACATTTTATCCGATGCTGCGGGCGCAGCCGATGGGCAAATATCAGATCAAGGTGTGCCGCACATTGAGCTGTGCGCTCGGCGGCGCGTATGAATTGCGCGAACATCTTTGCAAAAAATTGGGTCTGGACGCGCACGCGCACGGCGCGCAAACGACGTCGAACGGAAAATTCACCGTCGAATTTGTCGAGTGCCTCGCAAGCTGCGGCACGGCTCCGGTGATGATGTGCAACGATGATTTTTACGAAGGTGTTTCGCACGCGAAAGCGGACGAGATTTGCGCGAAGTGCAAATAAAAGGGTAAAATGCCAAAGCCATTGAAAAATGAAAACAACCCTGAAAGACTGGCCAAAGGTATATCGCAAACTGAAAAAGTTGCGCGGCGTGACGCTCAAGGAAAAAGTATTGCTCGCGCAGGGGCTGGCCGCCACGCCGGAAGAGCGGCTGCAGATGCACGACAATCATCTCCGCTCGCTCGGCTTATACAGTCATTGGGACAGGAAAAAATGCGGTTTCAAATTGTCGGAATGACGGCGGCGGTTTATCAAGGCGTTATGATCAACACCATGGACACGAACATTTGGATGGATTTGCCGGCGCGGCAATATATGCGCCTCTGGAACATCATCCGTTCGCAGGGAGGCACGGCCTTGTCGCCGACATTGTATGTCTTGGAAGATGGGAAACTGGTGAATTTTTTATTTTCGGTGACGGGATTGAAAAATTTCGCCGCCGAATACCGCCATGCGTTGACCGTAAAAATGGAAAAACTGAATGTGAAAATTCTTCCGTTGGCGCGAATATTAAAGAGCAAGAAGGCGACCATGCGTGACAAGGATATTGCGCATATTCCTCACATTGAGCGCGTCCTGAAATTGCAAAAGAAGGCGAAGGCGCAAAAATGAAATGGTTGCCCGACATGGATTTGAACCATGACAAACAGATTCAGAGTCTGCTGTGCTACCGTTACACCATCGGGCAAGACGGGACGAAACAGGCTAGAGAAATTTGATTGAGAGTCAAGTTGCTGATATGGCGCAGGAATACAAACTGATTTTGAAATACGCCGATGAACCCGGTTACACGCGGGACATCGAATGCTGTTTGCGTCATGGCGGCTACAACGATTTGAAGAAGGCGCTCGCCATCCAGCCGAAGGATTTGCCGGACGGCAAAAAACTTTCGCCGCAGGAACAAATCCGTGAGGACGTGAAAATTTCCGGCCTGCGCGGGCGTGGCGGCGCGGGATTTTCCTGCGGTTTGAAATGGAGCTTTGTGGACCGCAAGAGTGGCAAACCGATTTACCTGATTTGCAACGCTGACGAATCCGAGCCGGGCACGTTCAAGGATCGCCAGATCATGTATAAAGACCCGCACCAGTTGATCGAAGGCATGGCCATCTCGTGCTTTGCGAACGACGTGCATCTCGCCTACATCTACATCCGTGGCGAAATGGTGGACGGCGCGAAAATTCTAAACGAGGCGCTCAAGGAAGCCCGCGCGAAAAACTTTCTCGGTAAAAATATTTGCGGCAGCGGTTACGATCTGGAGATTCACGTTCACCGCGGCGCGGGCGCCTACATTTGCGGCGAAGAAACGGGCCTCATCGAATCGCTCGAAGGCAAGCGGCCCTATCCGCGCATCAAGCCGCCATATTTTCCGGCGGTGCTCGGCCTGTGGATGTGCCCGACCATCGTCAACAACGTCGAGACGCTTTGCAACGTGAAGCACATCGTTGCGATGGGCGGTGTGGCGTTCGCCAAGCTCGGCACGCCGAACAACACCGGCACGCGCATCGTCAGCTTGAGTGGTCATGTCAAGAAACCCGGTTACTACGAAATCGAAACCGGCAAGGCGACCATTGGCGAACTCATCAACGACCCGAAATTCGGCGGCGGTCTGCGCGACGGTCGCAAATTGAAGGCCGTCATTCCCGGCGGTTCATCCGCCAAAGTTTTCAAGGCCGGCGAAAAGTTCAAGCTCAAGAAAAAGGACGCCGAGGGGAAAGAAATTCTGGTCGAGACCGACATGCTTGATCTGCCTTACGATTTCGATTCGCTCGCCGCCGCCGGTTCCATGAGTGGTTCTAGCGCGATCATCGTGATGGACGATTCCACCGACATCGTCGAGGCGCTGGCAAACCTTTCCGAATTTTACGCGCACGAAAGCTGCGGCCAATGCACGCCGTGCCGCGAAGGCGCTCTCTGGATGAGCAAGACGCTGCACCGCCTCACGCACGGCGAAGGCCGCGCAGCCGACGCGGATTATCTCGTGAAGATTGCCGACAACATTCCCGGCGGTCGCACAATTTGCGCGTTCGGCGAAGCCTGTTCCTGGCCGGTGCAAAGTTTCGTCGCGAAGTTCAAAGATGAATTCGTTGCCAAAGGCGCCGCCGATGAAGCTCGTCGCGCGAAGGAAATTATCGCGCCAGTGGAATCAAAACAATTGGCCGAAGCGCATCATTAAAAATGTCAGCAGCAGCCACAACTGAAATGAAGCCCGCCGCGCCCGCGATTGAAAAAATCAAGGTGAAGGTGGATGGCCGCGAAATTGAGGTGCCGAAGACGACGCCCGATCCGATTTCCGGCAAGCCGATTCCGACCACGATGATTCAGGCGTGCGAAATCGCAAAGCAGGACGTGCCGCATTATTGCTATCACCCGAAGCTGCCGGTCGTCGGCAACTGCCGCATGTGCCTCGTCGAATACGGCATGCCCGCGCTCGGCCCGGATCGCAAACCGGTTTCGAATCCAGACGGGTCGGTGAAGATTGCCAAGTCGCCTCGTCCGGCCATCGCCTGTGCGACACCGATTTCTCCCGGCATGGAAATTTACACCAGCACGCCCGGAGTGAAGCAGATGCGCGAAGGCGTCCTCGAATCCCTGCTCATCAACCATCCGCTCGACTGCCCGATTTGCGATCAGGCCGGCGAATGCAAGCTGCAGGAATACTCAGTTGATTACGGCCAAAGCGCGAGCCGCTTCGTCGAAGCAAAAGTTCACAGGCCGAAAGCCGTTGATCTGGGACCGCGCATCATGCTCGACGCCGAACGCTGCATTCTTTGCACGCGCTGCATTCGTTTCACGCGCGACATCGCGGGCGACGACGCGCTGGGCATCATCAATCGCGGCAGCTACAACACGATTGCGACGTTTCCGGGAATGCCGTTCGACAACAATTACACGCTGAACACCGTGGACATCTGCCCGGTCGGCGCGCTCACGTCGAAGGATTTTCGTTTCAAGATGCGCGTCTGGTTCCTGAAGGAAACCAAGAGCGTCTGCACAAGTTGCGCCACCGGTTGCAGCATGATCATCGGCTCGCGGGAGGAAAAAGTTTACCGCTACGAGCCACGCCAGAACGACGCCGTCAATTCGACGTGGATGTGCGACGCCGGCCGATTGAATTACAAATGGATCGGGCGCGAAGACAGGCTGAAAGATGTTTTGGTGCGCGGGCAAAAATCAACTTGGACAGCGGTGCTCAATGAAATTGCGGATAAATTGAAAAATGCGCCGCAAGGCTCGGTGGCAATTGTCGCCTCGGCGCGGCAGACAAATGAAGAACTCTGGCTGATTTCAAGATTGAAATCGAAACTTGGCGCGATGAGCGATTCCGTCGCGCGTTTTGGCGAAGGCGACAAGCTGCTTGTCAGCGCCGATAAAAATTCGAATACCAATGGCGCGCGGCTTACTGGAATTTGTTTCAGCGAAATTGGAACAAACATACCGCAGATCGCCAGCGGAATTCTGAGTGGCAAAATAAAGACGCTGATTGTTTTTGGAGAAGATGTGACGAAACACGGCATCGACGCAAATTTACTCGGCAAATTGGACACGCTCATCGTCAGCGACATTTTGCCGAATGCGACGACGAAGCTCGCGCATTATTTATTGCCCGGCTGCGCGCACGCGGAAAAACGCGGCACGTTCACGAACACGAAAGGCCGCGTCCAGAAATTCATGAAAGCCGTCGAAGCTCCAGATGACGCGCGCGCCGAATGGGAATTTTTGCACGACCTCGTTTTCAACGTCACCGGCCAGAACGGTTTTCTGACGATTGAAGGTCTGTTCAACGAAATGGCGAAGGAAATTCCCGCGTTCAACGGTCTGACATGGGCGAGCCTCGGGGACACCGGAGCGACGGTGCCAATTTAACATGGACTGGAATTTCATCATTTTTAGCGTCGTCAAGATCGCGCTGGTGATCGGCGTGCTGCACGCCATCGCGGCCTACGCGGTGCTGGCGGAGCGGAAAATTTCGGCCTGGATTCAGGATCGCGTGGGACCGAACCGCGTCGCGCCGCCATTCGTGAAATACATTCCGGTCCTCGGCCCGATTTTGACGCGCTGGGGAATTTTTCAGCCGCTGGCGGACGGCTTGAAGTTCATGCTCAAGGAGGATTTCACCCCGGCTGGCGTGCGCAAAATGTATTTCTGGCTCGCGCCGGCGCTGGCGATCATTCCTTCGATGCTCGTGAT
>CAYPTV010000198.1:0-6181 GCA_964413505.1 uncultured Bifidobacteriaceae bacterium
GTGGCGAACCAGATCATGTTGCTGCGTTATTCCATTCCAGCAGCCGTGCCTGACATCACGAACCAGCCGCAATCGTTGACCGTGTTTGCCGGCACGACCACCAACATCAGCGTTGGTGCCGCCGGTCCGGCACCCATCGGTTACCAGTGGTATTATAACAACAACACGGCGTTGCCCAACGCCACCAACGCCACGTTGTCATTCGCTCCCGCCATCACCAATCAAACCGGCAGTTACTTCGCCGTCGTCAGCAATGCCTACGGAGCCGTCACAAGCAGCGTGGTCACTTTGACGGTATACGCACAAAATCCGCTCATCACCAGCCAGCCTAAAAGTCAGACATTGGCGATAGGCAGCACGGCCAGGTTCACCGCGAGCGTCACGGGAGTGCCACCGCTGACCTATCAATGGTATTTCAACAACGCCCTTTACGCAGGAGCAACCAACGCGACGTTGGCTGTTGGCCCAGTATTGTCCAGCCACGCTGGAAATTATCAGATCGTGGTCACCAACCTTTATGGCAGCACCACCAGCGTCGTCGCATCATTGTCCGTCTTGCTGCAGCCCAACATCTATGGCGTCAGCAACGTCAGCAATGGAGCCGCCGGTCCGAAACTTCTGCTGCTGGCATCCCTGCCGGGAAGCACAAATCTGCTGTGGGCGTCCACAAATCTCAGTCTGCCGATAAGCCAGTGGCAGTTGATCGGCACCGTTACCGCCGGGACGAATGGGTTGTTCCAGTTCATTGACACCAACACCGCAGGCATCAGTCACAAGTTCTACACAATGTCTTCATTCCTGACGCCGTCGCTTCCTTCCGTCACCATCTCGCCGCAAAACCCGACCGTCGTCATCGGCGGTGCCGCTTCATTCAACTCGACCGTCGGCGGCACGCCGCCGTTCTCCTATCAATGGTATTTTAACAACGCGCCCGCCAATGGAGCCACCAACACGCTTCTGGCGTTCAACCCCGTTGCCGCCAATGAGGCTGGAAATTATCAGCTTGTTGTGACCAACAGTTTCGGCAGCGCGACAAGCGCGGTGGATCAATTGACGGTTCTGTTGCAGCCGAACCTCTATGGATTTTCGCTCGGCACTAACCGGGTGTTCACGCTTGATCTCGCCTCCGCGCCGGGAACCAGCAGCCGCGTGTGGGCATCCACCAACTTGATCAACTGGCAGGTCCTGGCCACCAACATTCCCGATGCCACCGGATTGTTCCAGTTCATGGATACGAACACGCAGGGTTCCAAGGTGAAATTTTACCGGCTTTCAGCGCCTTGACCGGGCGCAGACATCCGCGCCTTGTGTTTCTTGCGACTGCTGAAGTAGGATTAAGACGTGATGAATTTGAGCCGGGCCTCGGCAATCTTATTTTTACTGCTGATGTTCGCCGGCTCCGCGTGGGCCGCGCCGCACAAATTGCGCGTCAGCGACCCGGCGCTGGCGAAGTCGCTCGTCGCGCGCGGCGGCAGGCTGGTCGCGGATTACGGCGGCTTCCAACTGGTCGAGGCGGACGATTCCATTCTGACCAATCTCGACGAAAACCGCGTCGAACGGCGGGACGACTTTGACGAAATCAAGCTGAACGCGAAAACATTAAATACGCGGGCGGCGGAAATCTTGGCGTTGCGAAAAACCGCCGGGAATTTTTCCGGCAAACATCTTCGCCTCGTCCAGTTCGCCGGCCCGGTCAAACCGGAATGGCTCGCAGCTTTGGCAAAGCACGGCGCGCGCATCGTCAGCTACATTCCTGAAAACGCCTGTTTGATTTACGGCGACGCCGCGGCGATTGCCCGGATGCAAGCCTGGGCCGGCACGAACCAATTCGTCCAGTGGGAAGGCGATTACACGGGCGATTATAAAATTCATCCCGCCGCGCTTTCGTCCGATACATTTTCGATTCAAATGGTGGACGACCCGGCGGCGAACGTGGCGACGCTCACGCTCATCGGCCAGTGGCAGTTGGCCGGGGCGGAAAATGAATTCACGCTGCTTGGCTGCCGCAACATCATCGTGCGCCTGCCGCCGGACAAATTAAATCTGATCGCCGCGCAGCAGGACGTGGTTTCCATCCAGCCGCATTTCGAGCCGCAAAAACTGGACGAGCGGCAGGATCAAATCGTCGCGGGCAATCTGTCCGGAAATTTGCCAAGCGGTCCGGGTTATCTCGCGTGGCTGGTGGGCAAAGGATTCACGCAGGCGCAATTCACCAATTCCAGTTTTGCCGTGGACGTGACCGACAGCGGCATAGACAACGGCACGACATCGCCGGGGCATTTCGGCCTTTACACTTCGGGCGACGCGTCGCAGGCCAGCCGCGTGATTTACAACCGGCTTGAAGGCACGGCACATTCCGGCAGCACGTTGCGGGGCGACGACGGACACGGCACGCTCAACACGCACATCATCGCGGGTTACGACAATTTCACGAACGCATTTCCGCACACGGACGCGGCTGGCTATTTTTACGGGCTGGGCGTCTGCCCGTTTGTGCAGGTCGGCTCGTCCGTGGTTTTTGATCCGAAAACCTTCACCTATCCGAATTACACCAATTTGCAGACGCAGGCTTACAACAGCGGCGCACGCATCAGCAACAACAGTTGGGGCGAGCCGGGCACGGATGGCGCGTATGATTCCATCGCGCAGGCGTATGACGCTCTCGTGCGCGATGTCGGCGCGGCGGGGCAAAACCGCCAGATGGTCATCATCTTCGCGGCGGGCAACGACGGGCCGGGGACAAGGAGCGTTGAATCGCCCGGCTCAGCCAAGAACGTCATCACCGTCGGCGCGTCGGAAAATGTCCGCTCATTGACTCCGGCCAACGGGGGAAATGATTCGCTCGGCAACGACGGTTGCAGCACGGCGGACACCGGTGCTGACAGCGCAAACGACATCGCCAGTTTTTCGAGCCGTGGCCCGTGTCAGGACGGGCGCAAGAAGCCCGACATCGTCGCACCCGGCACGCACATCACCGGCGGCGTCGAACAAATTTCTCCGCCGCCATCACCCGCAGGCGACGGCCTGGCAATTTCCACATTCACGGCGTCGGGCGTGTGCGCTTTGCCTGGCAAAGGCACGGCGGGCAACACGAATAATTTTTTCCCACTCGGCCAGAAATTTTACACCGTCTCGTCCGGCACGAGCCACTCGACGCCCGCCGTCTCCGGCGCGTGCGCATTGCTCCGGCAATTTTTCATCAACAACACCAACGCGCCGCCCAGCCCGGCGATGTCCAAGGCGTTCCTGATGAATTCCGCCCGCTATATGACCGGTGCGAGTGCGGACGACACGCTGTGGTCGGACAGCCAGGGCATGGGCGAATTGAACCTCGGCACGGCGTTCGACGGCGCGCGGCGGATTTTGCGCGACCAGCTTGCAATCGAAAAATTCACGGCGGCGGGACAGTCGCACGCCTACACCGGCACGGTTCCAGACGCGACAAAACCGTTTCGCGTGACGCTCGCGTGGACGGACGCGCCCGGCAGCACGTCGGCGAGCAAGGAATTGGTGAATGATCTTAATCTGACCGTCACCGCCGGCACGAACATTTTCAAGGGCAATGTTTTCAACGGTGCCTATTCCACCAACGGCGGCGCGGCGGATTCCTTGAACAATGTCGAAAGCGTTTTTCTTCCGCCGGGCAAGGCGACAAATTTCACCGTGACCGTCATGGCGGCCAACATCAGCGCCGATGCCATCACGAACGGCGGCATCGTGCCGGAGCAGGATTACGCGCTCGTGATTTACAACGGCGCAATCGCGCCTCCGGCCTTCCAGTCCATTTCCGTCTCGAACAGCCTCGTAACATTGCAATGGAGTGTGAACGCCAGCTTCAGCTACAAAGTGCAGTTCAAAGATAATCTCACGGACGCAACCTGGACTGACTTGACGACGAACATTCTTGCGACCAATTCTGTTTTCACCGTCACAAATTCAGCCGGCGCGGCGCAGCGGTTTTACCGCATCAGCTCGGCGCAATGACCGTATTGAATTTCATACTTCAGCCTGCATCCGCGCGCAAACTGAAGCTTGAAATACGACAGGCGTTCTTGCCCCGCAATTTTAATGAAGTAAAATTCGCGCGTGACCGATTTGATCCAGCGCATTGAAAAATCCATCCAGAGCCGCAAGCTGCTCCAGCGCGGCGGAAAAATCCTCGTTGCCATTTCCGGCGGCCTGGATTCGATGGTTCTGCTTCACGCGCTGGAAAAATTATCGGCACGGCACAAATGGAAAGTTTCCGTGGCGCACTTCAACCACCAGTTGCGCGGACGCGCCAGCGACGCGGACGAAAAACTCGTCCGCAAAACTGCGGCGACGATGAAATTGAAGTTTGTTGCCGGCCGCGCGGACGTAAAGGAGTTTGCCAAAAAATCAAAACTTTCAATCGAAATGGCCGCGCGAAAACTGCGCCACGATTTTTTTGCGCGCATTGCGCGCGGAAGAAAAATTCAAACCGTCGCCCTTGCACATCATGCCGATGATCAGGTGGAACTTTTTTTCCTGCGGCTCCTGCGGGGCGCGGGCGGCGAAGGTCTGGCTGGAATGAAATGGCTCTCGCCGTCGCCGGCAAATTCGAAAATCACGCTTATCCGCCCGCTGCTGAATTTGAGCAAGGCAGAACTGCGGCAATTTGCCCGCGAAAATAAAATCCGTTTCCGCAATGATGCCACGAATTTCTCCACCGATTTTCTGCGGAACCGGATCCGCAACGAGCTTTTACCGCTGCTCCGCAAAAACTACCAGCCGGGCTTGCACAAAACTGTTTTGCGCCTGATGGAAATCGTCGGCGCAGAATCGGAATTTATTGGAAGTGCAGCGTCGAGCCTGCTGCTCGATTTGGTTAGTCCGCAGGCCGAACGCTGCACATTCGCCGATTTGCCCGTCGCCATTCAACGGCGCGCTTTGCAATCGCAACTGGCGGAATCCGGCATCGCGGCGGATTTTGAATTGATCGAATCGCTGCGGCGTTCTCCGGATCAGTTTGTCAGCTTCGGCGCAAAAATGTCCGTCGCTCGAGGTGAATCTGGCGAAATCAAATTGCGGACGGAATCGAAGCCGGGATTCAATGCAGGCGAACTGGCGCTGAATCTGGCAGGCAGGGCAGGGGAGGCGAATTTTGACGGCGTGAAATTCAGTTGGAAAAAATGTTTTGTAGCAGCCGAGGTGACGAGTCTCAAATCAAAAAAGCAGAGCCTCGTCACCTCGGCTGCTACAAAATCAAAACGGGAATCTTTTGATGCGGACAAAATCGGGATCAAAATCATTTTGCGCCACTGGCGCGCGGGCGACCGGTTTCAGCCGATTGGATTGAAGTCGGCGTCGAAGTTGCAGGATTTGTTCACGAACGCGAAAATTCCGCGCGGGCGGCGGCGCGGTTTGATTGTTGCCGAATCTGCCGGCGGCGAAATTTTTTGGGTTGAAGGACTGCGAATTTCGGAAAATTTCAAGCTGACGCCGCAGACGAAACGGCGTTTGACCTGGCGCTGGCAAAATCGCGGTTAATTTGGCTTTACACCGCAATCGCGCTCAATTAACTTCTCGCGTTCATAAATATGGAAGCGAAGACAAAGACGATTGAACAATTTAAGACGCACGCCAAGGACACGGGTTCTGCGGACGTGCAGGTCGCGCTGCTCACGCATCGCATCAACCATCTGACGGAGCATTTGCAGACCAATAAAAAGGATCACAGTTCGCGCCGCGGGCTGTTGATGATGGTCAGCCAGCGCCGCCGCCTGCTCGAATACTTGCAGAGCGTGGATTTGGGCCGCTACCAGGCGGTCGCCAAAAAACTGAAACTGCGCCATTAACATTTTGCGCGGCGCGGCTTTGTTTTTGCCCGCGCTTCGCTTTCAGATTTGGGCTGGAAACGCGAACGGCCCGATTCTTCAAACAAACTTCGCGAATAAAAAATTCCGCTGCCTCCGAGTGATTTCATTCAGTCCCGAAAAGTTCGGGATTCACTGAAGTTTCTCCGGCGGCAACGGACAGATTAATATGTCAGAAAAAATAACCGCCCCGCTGGGCGACAAGCAGATTATCATTGAAACCGGAAAACTCGCCAAACAAGCCGACGGAGCCGTCACCGTCCAGCTCGGCGAAACCATCGTCATCGTCGCGGCCGTCGCGGCGACCAAGGCCAAGCCCGGCCAGGACTTTTTCCCGCTGACCGTTG
>CAYPTV010000199.1:0-6153 GCA_964413505.1 uncultured Bifidobacteriaceae bacterium
CCCCGAAACAACTTGTTTTGCATCATGAATAAAATGATGTAGCCAGTGATACAAATAAAAATCCCGGCCGTCAACCAGAATGTAGCATTAGTTACAAAATAAAAACTCGACTAAAAAACCGGCTTGCGCTTAACTTTTGAAAATCATGCCGCGCCCTGTCCGCAAACCAACCGTTGCCTTCCATGCCGCGCCGCTGCGTCCGCCGGCGCAGTCGGCGGAGAATTTCCGCCGTTCGCGCCGCGACCGGGCGGTGGAGATCGCGCAGGATTATGTCGAGGCGATTGCCGACCTGACGATTTCGCTGGGCGAGGCGCGCGTGGTGGACCTGGCGCGGCGGCTGGGCGTGACCCATGTGACGGTCAACCGCACGCTGGCGCGCCTGCAACGGGCGGGGTATGTGAACACGCGGCCGTATCGGGCGATATTCCTGACCGACGTTGGCCGCAAGCTGGCCGCCGAGAGCAAGCAACGCCACCAGACCGTGGTCGCCTTCCTCCACTCCCTGGGCATCGCCAAAAAGACGGCGGAACTGGATGCCGAAGGCATCGAACACCACGTCAGCCCGGAGACGCTGCGGGCCTTTGAACGGCGTTTGAACAGGCGCTGACGTCACCGCTCCGAATCATGGTCCAAGCATTCCCCCTTCACAATTGAACGAATATCACGCGACAATTATGACCCTCCGCAAGAACCGCAAGCAGTGAGACAAAATAGGACACAAAACAGCCGAACTAGGCCAAAACAAGCTCAATCCGGCCATAAGACCGACATAAGACCTGAAGAACACCTGAGTAAGACCTGAACCGGACCAAGCCCAACTGTGACAGGACACCCGCACAAGGCGGAAAAAATAATTCCCGGAACGGGACAAAGTGGCGCGCGGCAAACGCACTCATATTGGAATTGTGAACGATGATCCAGGAAAGGCAAATTGATTTTGCGATCTGGAAAATTCACGGCATTTTTGCCGGCTTGTCGTCCAAAAGCTTGAACAGGGTCAAATAAAGCCCGTTCCCGCGTGCGCCGTCTCCCACCCAACCGACAACGAAGTTGCCGTTGGGCAGGATTGCCGTGTGCTGGCACGCCTCCCATCCCAGGTCGTGGTCGCCTTCCAAGAATTGATTGACCCTGAATTCGTGTCCAACGGGATTGCCGGCACGGTCAAACAGCCTGGCATAAATGTCCTTGGACTTGTCGCCTTTCAAGGTGTTCCATGAAACCAGCAATTCATCATTTGGGCCGACGCTGATGCCTGAAGCCCAAGAGTAACCTGGTGCCTGCTCGTTGGCCTTCGATTCGCTTGCTTCAGCCACCATGTTGGAATCGAACCGCCTGACGAATACCGAGTAAGGGGCTGAATCCTTGGAACCAGACCGCCAGACGACGATGAGTTCATTTTTCGAATTGTAACGGGCGCTGACCAGGGCGCCGCTTGTAGTGATGGAATTGGCGGCGAACTCATTTCCAAAGGGCGAGAATTCGTTGGAGCGGTAGGCGCGGATCATCGCGTTGCGCGTATGGCTTGGCCAGGCGAACGCGAATCGTCCGTCGGTTCCGTATGACGCCGAAGCGGCGGCGTAGCCGTTGGTGATCTTGCCGACTTGGAACGCAGGTCCGTAAGGAATGCCGGATGAGTTGAAGCGCCGGGCCAGAACCGGCCATTCGTTGGTGCCTTTCGGGCCTACCGCCCATGATCCTGCTGCGATGAAGTCGCCATTGGTGTAAGATGCCACGCTTGTCCAATCCGGCAGGTCTAAATAAAATTTTGCACCAACCGGGGAACCTGTTGAGTCGAAGCATCGGGCATTGGCGGCGTTGCTACCCTGTGCCATGTGTTCGCCCCAAGCGGCGATAAATCCACCATTTGGCAACGGGGCCGGAGACGCCCCCCATTGCAAAAGGCCTAGTGCATCACCGTTCAAAAGAAACGGCGTTCCCATCGGCTCGCCTTGCGGGTTGAAGATTTGACCGTAACAATGGAAGAAGAGTTCCTGATGCCATTCGACAAGAAAATTTCCGCTGGACAGCACGACGAGGTTTGCCTGGGAATTGAGGTCCAAAAAACTGGTGTTGATCATGAACTCGCTGCGCCGGTATTTGCGTGGTCCAATAACAACGATGTCAGTGGTGCCTTGTTCCAACGAAGACTGGCCTTGCGCCAAACCGGCCAGTTCTGCGGGAGCCAGGGCGCGGTTGTAAATGCGGATGTCATCGAGAAGCCCGTTGAACGCGCCTCCTCCCCATGTATTGCCAATCATCAGCGGTGAAACGGGGGCAGGCACTTCGCCTTTCCAGATTTCAGATGAGGCTTCAACTCCATTGATGTAAAAGGAAAATTTGTCGCCGCTGCGCGTGATGGCAAGGTGATACCAGTTTCCAATGACGGGATTAAATTTGGCGTGCCCAAGTTGAACAGTCCCTATACTACCGTCCATTTGCCATTGCAAAAGCCCTTCGTCCAGGCAGAAAGTCCACATGCTCTGGTTCTTTGTGGAGACGGAGGCCAAAAAAGTTTGATAGTTTGATATTGAAGAAAATTTCGCCCAAAGCGCGATTGAGAAATCCTTTTTCCCAAACGCCCAAGCCGGATTGTAGGGAACAGTAACGCAGGCGGCGGCTCCGTTGAACAAAAACGCCTGCCCCTCCTTGCCAATGTCAAACCCCGCGCCCTCCACCAGTGTTCCGTTGTTGTTGCCGGCGGAATCCAGCGCGTTGCCGTCGGCTTTCCACCAGGCAACCAGGCCTGTGCCGGAAGAATCCCTGCCGGGTGCGGCTGTGATGGTGTGGTTTGTCCCCGGCGCGCTTTGCGGTGGCTGGCTTTCTTTCATCCGCCAGCAATCAAGATAAAGGACCAAAAACAAAATTCCGCAACACAACATGGCGGTGACCAGCCATGTTGTTCCAAACATCGGCCGAATGCGTTTGAGTGGTTTGCCGGATTTTAACATCCACAAGTCAGCCAGCATCTCCACCGCAGACTGATAACGGAGATTGGCGTCCTCATCGCAGGCCTTGAGGACAACTTCATTGAACTGAACCAGCGCGTCTCTTTCGGGATGGTCCTTGAGGTCGGTCGGCAGTTCCGGGAAATCAAGCCGGTCGCGTCCGGTGCTGATTTCGTAAAGCACCTTTCCCAGGCTGTAAAGATCGGCCTGCGGCGTGCCGGGGCCGTCCGGCGGAATGTAACCTTCCGTCCCCACGAAAGACTTGGTGGCATCCACCGTGGTCACCAGCCCCACGTCGGCCAGCTTGGGCGTGCCGTTTACGAACACGATGTTGGAAGGTTTGATGTCCCGGTGAATCAGTCCGCTTCCATGCAGATGCTCCAAGGCCGTCGTCAACTGCATTCCGATGTCAATGCACTCCCGCACTGGCAGCCGCCCGCGCTGATACAGTTCGGTGCGCAAGGTTCGCGGGGAATAGTCGTCCGGATTGATTTTCGCGCCGGTCTTTTGATCATCCGCCAGTTCCATCACATAATAAAACAATCCTTCCTCGTCGTTTCTGCCCACATGAAGAATGTCCACCTGCGTCTCGCTCGCGCGCGAAATCGGTTCAAACTGCTTGATGCCCGCGAATTCCCGCTCATAAGGCCGGTCATGGTCAAAGGAGTCGCGATGGATTATTTTTACCGCCCGGAATGCGCCCGTGGCGCTTCTGGCCAGCCAGACCTCGCCATAGCTGCCGCGCCCGATCCGGCGGAGAAGCGCATGGTCGGGAATGTGCGGGGATGAATTCGAGGCCATGCCGGTTTATTTGGAAGGCGGGGACTTTCCTGCTTCTAATCCACAAATTTTGTCTTTTCCGGCAACGTCATGCTGCCCTCTGATTTTGGACTGCAATTTCTTCAGTATCGCCCGGCGTATTTCCTGTCCCGTGAACTTGGACGCAACTGCCGGCTTGCCGGCCTTCGCCGGACAACGGGGTTGTTTGTGCCAGAAGTGCATGAATCAAGCAATGCTCTTTAGATCAGCGTCGCCTCCAGGATTTCAATCTCCTTTCGGATTGCAGCGCTGATCCGGCTCTTCGCCTTGTAGATCGCACAGTCGGACACGCCCAGGGTTTTTGCCACGTCCGCCACCGGCCATTCCTTGATGACATGAAGGTCAAACAACTGATACTGCCGCGCGCCCACCTTGCGCTTCACCCGTTCAATGGCCGCGTCCGTCAGGTTCTTCTGCCATTCCGCATCCCAGATGGCTTCCAGCCGGACGCCCTGTTCATCCGGCAGCGATTCCATGTCGAACGTCCGCGCCCCGTCTTCCGGCTGCGAACCGCCTGCCTGACCGTGACGGTCGCGCTTGCGGATTTGATCGGTGATGCGCCATCGTGTCAGCGTCAACAGCCAGCCCTTGAACGAGCCGCGCGCCGGGTCATATTTGAACTCGTCCATCTTTTTGGCAACGGATATCACCGTTTCCTGCACCACGTCCTGCGCCTCGGCATCGGAAAGGCCGGACTTGACCGCCGCGCCATAAATCAATCTCCAGTAGGTGTCAAAAAAACGCTTCCACCCGTCGTGATCGTCCCAATGCTTCAGTCGCGTCAGCAGGCTGCTGCGCGTTGGAAACAAATCATCAGATGAAACCATATAATATCCGGTTTGCGGTTGACCAGGCACCACTCAGGATTAAATACGGAACCATGCGCCGGATTCTGACAAAAAAGCGAGCCGAAAATGGAATCATGCGCTTCCCCAAACAGGGCGTTTATTTTATCCGCAGATGACGCAGATTGCGCCGATAAAAACAAAAAAATTGCGTTCATCTGTAATCTGCGGATTCAAAGCACAAAAGCCTGTCATCTGCATGATCCCGCAAAATTTTCAAATTATTTGTCAGAAACCCGGATGCCGGAGCGTATCTATTCCGTATGGCACAGGTCGAAGTGCTGCCTCAGAGCGAAATGACAGTGGACAGTCTGGCCGGGCGGGGTCTCCGTCCGTCAAGGCTTGCCGGGCGGACGCTGGCGGGCGGCGCGCCTGGCGGGCTTGAGATGGACGGTGATGGACTGCCTCTTTTCAACGTCGCGCAGGTAATGTTCCGTGGCCAGCCGGATCAATTGCGCCACCGGCACGCCGCTGGCCGCCGAAACGGCCTTGAGCCGTTCCGCCGTGGCCGCGCCAAAGCGCACCGGGATGGGCGAAGTCAGATTCATCCGCAAAATTATAGCACATTACCGCCGCCATGGAAATATTACTTGACAGTGTATAATTTTGCTATACAAAGGACGCATCCTAAATGAAACAGCCTGGAACCATCGCTGTTCAACTGCCGCCGGCCACACGGCGGAAGCTCGCCCGGCTCGCAAGGCAAAGCGGGCTGCCGCCGGAAACAATCATCCGTCAGGCCGTCGTCCGCGAACTGGCGGACATGGAAAAGGACGGTCACACGCCGAACGCCCCCGCCGCGCGTCAGCGCGACAAAAAGAAACCCATTTGAAAATAATTTGAAGACAAATGCTCAAATCCTGAAACCGGATTCCATCGCCATCTGGAAATACAAAGGCATCTACCACGAGGCCGTCGCGCAAGTAGGACAGTGGGGCGACATCGTGAGCGTCACCGTAGCGGGGTGAAAAATTTAACACAACGCAAAGAACCAAAGTCCGATTATGAAAACAAATGCTCGAATCCTGATGCTGGGCGCTTTTGCCGCCTCGTTTTTGCTGCTCACGCCGAATGCCGCCAAGGCCAACGGTTATCAAGGCACGATCAACTCCGCCGAGACGCATACCGGCCTCTCCATCACCAGTGCTTCTGGCTTTGACACATGGACGTTCACCGCCAACAAAGGCGACAGGATTATCATTAATGCAGTGAAAACAAGTGGCAGCCTCGACACCACCATTATTTTATATAATCCGCATGGAACTATTGAAGCTTCGACGGCCGGCTATAACGGCGGTGGAGATGAACTTGACTGGCAACTTCAAACAAATGGGCTTTATACAATTGTCATTGAAGATTACAATCTTACTGCCACAGGAACTTACGATATATCGTTTTTAGACATTGCTGGAGCAATCACTTCTTCAAGCAATCCCTATGGGGGTCAGATTTCCTCTGCGGAAACCACCAATGGCAATATAAATGTCGCAAGCGACATGAATGCGTTTCAATTTTATGGAAATGCAGGAGAACGTATTATTCTT
>CAYPTV010000200.1:0-6149 GCA_964413505.1 uncultured Bifidobacteriaceae bacterium
CGCCCAAACCGTGCGGCGAAGGCGCGGCCAGTTTCTGGAAAAAATTCGGGAATGTTTTTTTCACGCACGCGGGATTTTTAATTTTTATGCCGGGAACTCTCAATCCCAGAATCGCAAAACACATCGCCATACGATGGTCGTTGTAGGTTTCGATCTCCGCGCCGTGCAGCGGCGACGGCCAGACCGTCAGCGTGTCGCCTTCCTCGACCACTTTCGCGCCGCACTTGGTCATCTCCGTCCGCAACGCGACGACGCGCTCGGTTTCTTGAAGGCGTAAACGAGCGAGGTGCATAAAACTTATTTCTATTTTTGAAAAAAATGGCGCAACAACTATTGCTGTCATAATGCTATCACCCAAACTGGGATTGAAGTCTCCAAAAGTAGCAATTCGTGAAACAACAGCGGCGCGATTTGCATTTGCCACATCATTTCTTGGAGACTTTTGCAGTGTAGATAAAGTTTTTAGTGTTCTGGGAAAATTGGCGTCTATTTGAAAACCTGTATTGGGCCATGCGTGGACTTGAATATTCCATTTGCACAAATCGCTTGAATCGTTCAAATCCGAATCCAAAGACAGCAGCCTTAAAATATCTTCCCAATCATTGATTGCCCAAAAATAACTCCCACTGCTCGCATCCGGCTCGACTTGAAAAGTTCCGCCTTTTTTCGGAAACGCTTCCATCAATTTCAACGTCATCGCCACATACGGCGATTCTTCCGCATTCTCGCCGACGACTTCAATTTCCCAATTCCCAATCTTCCCACAAAGCAACAGCGCCGATGCAAACTGCGAACTCTCCTCGATGCTCACGCAGCATTTTTTCGTAGGGGATGACGTAAGGAGTCTCTGACTTTCCTTTTCAATTTGAGTCTCGTCACCTCGACTCCTACCGGCAAAAATTTTCACCGGCAGTTTGTCATTCCCATTTTCCGACTCGACGCGATAGCCGAGTTCGCGCAATGCCTGAAACAGCGCCGACTGCGGACGTTCGTGCATCCGCGTCACACCGCTCAAACGATAAACGCCTTTGCCCAGACAAACGAACGCCGACAAAAACCGCGCCGCCGTGCCCGCGTTGCCCACAAACAGTTCCAGCGGCTTTTCCGCCGTGCCGTCGTGCGGAATTTTCCCGCCGAGACCTTTGACAGTAATCGTGCGATTGCAAAATTCTGCTGGATCATTTTTCACGCAAATCTCAAATCCCAATTTCTGCAAACACTCAACCATGATTTGCGTATCCTCGCTCCACAGCGCGCCCGTGAGCGTGACCTCGCCGTCCGCTAGCGCGGCAAGAATCAGAGCGCGGTTCGTGATGCTCTTCGAGCCGGGCACAGTGATTTCCGCGCGCACGGGTTTGTCGAGCGGCACGATTTCGATGAGATCGGGAAGCGCCATTATTCCGACGAAGTTGAAGCTGAACTTGCGCACCAATCATCGCGACGCATTTTTGCAGTCTCAAAAAATATGGAAATCGCTTTGGCGTCCGCGCATTTCAATGCGTGCTGGAATTTTTTCAGTTCGGAAATAAATGCATCAAGTGATTTTGCCAATTTTTTTCGATTTAAGAGCGCAATGTCACGCCACATTTCCGGCGAGCCGGACGCAATGCGCGTCATATCGCGAAAGCCGGTGGCGCAAAGCTGCGATTGCATTTTCGGATTGACCGGATTCAAAACGTGATTTGCCAGGGTCGCCGCGATGACGTGCGGCAAATGGCTCGTGCGGCTGGCGAATAAATCGTGCTGCTCCGGCGGCAATTTCAAAACACGCGCGCCGAGCGATTTCCAAAATTTTTCCAGTTTTTTCAGCGCGGCGGAATTTGTTTTGCGTGTCGGCGTCAAAACACAGGTGGCATTTTGAAATAAATCCGCGCGCGCGGCGGCGACGCCGGTTTTTTCAGCGCCAGCCATCGGATGACTGCCAATGAAATGCGCGCCGGATTTTACGATGAGCGATTCCAGTCCGCGCACAACATCCGCTTTCACGCTGCCGACGTCGGTAACGATGGCGTCCGTCTTGAGCGCGGGCAAAAATTGTTCTGTCAACGAAAGCATTTGCGCGAGGGGCGTGCAGAGAATTATCAAATCTGAATCGGAAACAGCGGCGAGCAAATCTGTGGTGGCAAAATCCGTTGCGCCGAATTTTTCACAGTCGGCAATCGTTTTTTTGCGGCGGACAAAGCCGGCAATTTCCCCGGCGGCGCGGTTTTTCCGCGCGGCCAGCCCGATGGAGCCGCCGAGCAGGCCTACGCCGATGATGGTGATTTTCCGAAATTGCACGCGCGGAGAATAGCGTGATTGGCTGAATTATTAAATGGTTAAATCGTGGAATCGGTTCAGCAATTAACATTCAACGGCTTGACGCCGGTTCAAGACATGCGTCCAAAACTTTCTGCGTTTTCAATGCCCATAGCGGCCAGTCGTCGTTCATCTTGCCGGATGAAATCTGGTTCGCGAAATTACGAAACATGTTCGCCTCCTGCGATGTTGCCGGATCGTCGCCGGATTCCATATGCGGAAACTGTCGCGAAACAGGCCGGGCGAAGGAATTGCAGCCGTCGGTGTGAAATTCAGTCTGGACGGTCTCGAAAGCCGGTTCGCCGCGAAAGGTATTCACGAAATCATGCACGTTCAAAAGACCCTTTGTGCCGGTGACGGTGACGGTCTGCTGGTTGGTCGCAACAAAGGAACAGTAAAATCCCGACGAAACGCCGCCGTCGAAAAAAAGTTCCCCGGAAAATTCCACCGGCACGCCGGCGGGATCATTTGCCGCGCGCGAAATAATTCTGCCGTCAGCGCGATGCGGCATCTGCCAGTTCATGGCCCACAGCGCGAAACGGATGCAATACCAGCCAAGGTCGCCGAGGCAGCCGGCGGGTTCGAGCGCGCGGCTGGCGCGGATGTTCGCGCGCAAAAAATCTTCGGCGCCGAGAAAACTGAAGTGCGACGTGATGCGCTTGAGCTGGCCGACGGAATTTCCATCGTCGAGCGTTTCGCGAATCTGGCCGAGGCGGCGGTTGTGCATGAACATCACGCCGTCCATGAACTGCACGCTGTTTTTGCGGCAGGCGGAAATCATTTCTTCAAGGTCGCCCGCGCTGACGGCGCACGGTTTCTCGCAGACGACGTGCTTGCCCGCCTGCGCCGCGCGCACGACCCATTCCTTGCGCAGGCCGGTCGGCAACGGAACATAAACAGCATCCACATTTTTTGACGTCAGCAATTCTTCATAACTGCCGAACGCCAACGGCGGGTTCGCAAAAGGAACTTGCGCCTGGCACTCCGCGATAAATTTGCGGCTGCGCCCGATGTCGCGGCTGGCGACGGCGGCAACCTCGCAATTGCCGCTATGAAAAATTGCACGCCAGTTTTTCCGCGCAATGCGCGCCGGGCCGATGATTCCAAAACAAAGTTTTTTCATAAATGTCTTTAATTGTATTCGTCCTCGTTCTCGACCTCATCCTCAAAATTAAAATTTGAGGACGAGAATGACGATGAGGATGAGGAGATTATTATGCTGACTCGCGCACGCGTTCCAAAATCACGTCCGCCATTCCCGGATCGCTGCCGACGGCGGGCGAATACCAGACGAGCCGTCCGTTTTTTTCCGTCGGATTACGCCACGTTGGCTGGCCGGCGGCAAGGCGTTCTTTCACAATTCTTTCCGGGTCGCCCAGCAAAACTGGAATGTCTTCTTGCGTGTGCAAACCGTCGCTGATGAAAAACGGCACGATGACGAGATTCTTCGTCTTTGCGAGCGAATAGCAATCTGAAATGCGCGGCGATTCTTCCAAAAAAATCGCGTGAACTTCCGCATAAATCTTTTGCGCGCGGATCAATTCCACCTGCCGTTCGATGGCTTTGCGTGAATTTGTATTTTTCTCCGTGCCGTGCCCGGCGATGAACAGCGTCGTGTCAGAATTTTTCGGAGCGCGCGGGAACGGAAATTTTTTCACGACCTCCCCGGCGCGCGACAAAATGACTTTGGTCATGCTGTCGTGCGAGCCGACAGGTTTGCAGTAACAAATAGTTGATAGTTGATGGTTGATAGTTGATTGCCCGGAAAAGCCAAGTTCCTTCGGAATGATGTCCGCGCTGAAATAGCCCTCGCTGATGAAAAGCGGCGCGATAAAAATGCGCGGAGCGGTAATTTCAGCGAGGACTTTTTTGACTTGCGGCTCCTGTTTCCAGAACGCCTCGCGGACTTCGCGGAAAATTTTCCGGCGGCGAAGCTCCGCCGCGTGCTGGATAACCGGCGCGGCGGACTGGTCGTTCAAACCCGTGCCGTGGCCGAGGACGACCAGCGCGGCGGCGGAAAAATCTTCAGATTTCACGAAAGAAAGGTTGGCTCAACGGCAGGCCACCCGCAAGCCGGCTTACAGCACAGGCATTTTTTGATTGAAACTTTTTGACGTTTGTGGCGTCTTATATTGAAATTGTCCGCGAAACGAACATCAAGCTTTTCAATAATAACCATGAAAAAAATTAATATCGCCTTGCTTGCCGCCATTCTTGGTTTTGCCGCAGCCAGTTTGGGCCAAGACACGCCGCCCGCCGCTCCGACATTGCCGCCGGCCTCGACGAAAACCGGCGTGACTTTTGCGACCGACATCAAGCCGATTTTTGACGCGACTTGCGTCAGATGCCACGGGGACAAAAAACCCGGCCACGGAATCGTGCTCACCAGCTTGGAAAGCACGCTCAAAGGCGGCAAGGACGGCCCAATCATCGTCGTCGGCGACAGCACCAAGGGCGATTTGATCGAGAGCATCGCGCATTTGGGCGATCCGCAGTCGTTTATGCCCAAGGGCCGGAATGCCAAAAAACTTTCGCCGGATCAAATTGGTTTGATCCGCGCATGGATTGACCAGGGCGCGAAGTAATTTTCCGAAAGATCAAATCGAAAGGCGCAGTCCAAAACGGATTGCGCCTGTTTAATCTGGCAACGGTGAGAGTGGCGCGCGTTTTTGTTCGCGCAATTTCTGCTGTTCGCGCAACAGTTCAAGTTTTTCCGCTTCAGAAATTTCAGGCTGGCTTGCCTTTTGCATCAATGCGGCGATTTGCCGGTCGAGAAATTGATTTCGCAATTTCAAAGCCACATCGGCTGTTTGCTGTTCGGAATTTGGGATTTTGCGTTCTTGCGCGACAGCCTCTGTTATCAAACTTTTCATTTCTGGCGAATCGCAAGCGTCCAAAAACGCGGCGAGATTTTTCCAAGTCTCATTTGTCTGCGCGGCGAGCCGCTGCGCGATGATTTGCCGGACGAGCGGATGCAAAATCCAGTTTTCGTCCAGATGCAAAGCCGTCCATGAAACCAGATCGTCGTTCAACAAAACCAGTTTGAGCAGATGAAATTCATGCGACGACGGCGGGTTCAGAGTTTGCGGTTCAGGGTTCAGAGTTTCACCCGGCTCCGGCTCTTCGGCTTTGAACCCCGAAGCCTGAACCTTGAACTTGGAAAACTCCTTGCGGACGGCTTCCGGCGAAACGCCCAGGCACAATGCGGTTTTTTGCGCGTATTTGTCCACCAATACCGCACTGCCGGTTTTGCGGACGGCCTCGGCCATTTCTCGCAAAATGATGTTTCGCCCTTTGTCGCCCGCCGCGTCATTTTGCGCGCACAGCCGGTTTAAATAATAATCAAAAAATCCGTCCGCGCTTTCGACCAGTTTGCGGAATGCTTCGCCGCCGTTCGCCTTGATGAAGCTGTCCGGGTCGTGCGGCTGGGGCATCACAGCCACCCGCACGGCGATTCCCGACGCGAGCAGATGGTCGAGCGAACGCACGGCGGCGTTCTGCCCGGCCTCGTCGGAATCGAAACACAAAACCACTTCGTCCACGTAGCGTTTCAAAATCCGCGCGTGCTGGTCGGTGAAGGCCGTGCCCTGCGGCGCGACGACGTTTTGCACGCCGGCCATAAAGCATGCGATCAAATCAAGCTGACCTTCGCAGACGATGGCGGATTGCGCGTCAAGCAGCGCGCGTTTCGATTTGTCGAGACCAAAGAAAACTTTGCTCTTGGTGAAAATCGGCGTTTCCGGCGAATTGACATATTTGGCCGGGCTGTCGTCGCCGGGCAAAACCCTTCCGCTGAAGGCAACCACCCTGCCCTGCTCGTCGCAAATCGGAAACATCAGCCGCCCGCGAAA
>CAYPTV010000201.1:0-2090 GCA_964413505.1 uncultured Bifidobacteriaceae bacterium
AACGGGGCTGAAATGGATGTCATCAAGCCTTCCGGCCAGCCGGGAAGACAGTCCCCTTCGTGCCGAAAGGTTTCGGAAAGACCAAACAGCGTGTTGAGGCTCGCAAGCATTCTATTTCTGCTCTAAATTTCGTGAACCTGTGGATTCCATTGTCATTGTAACAAGACTGAACGATAAAACTGGTTCGCATTCTGCATTCCAGGACTTGTGAACGTGATGACTCCGCCCACCGGGAAATTCGTGCTGATGCTCGTCCAGTTCACAAGGTCTGACGAGACCTGAATTGCATAGGGATGACCGTCGTAGCCGGTGAACTGCACCGCCGGCTGGCTGTTCATCAAGGCAATTGAGCCGATGGAATCCGTCCGCAGCAATGACAACAACTGGCTGGGAATGATTTCGCAGGCCGCATCGGTGAGATTGTTCGTGTTCGCTTCGTTTATGAATGGCGATTGTTCCGCCAGTTGCGGCGTTGCCAGAATATCGCCAACGTCGGCGAACATCTGGCCCGGCTCGGCAGCCCGCACGGATTCCAAGGCGGCGGCAATCAGCACCGCCCGTGGCGAATTTGACGAGATCAAGACGGGGTCAATCTCGGCATCGCCATTGGTCAAGGCGGTCAGGCCGTTGAGCAATCCCTGCCAGTCGTTTGGATTGGGATCGTTCACGCGGAAGAGCGACGTGAAATTATTTGTATTGAACATGGATGCGAGCAGGCTCGCCAGATGCCAGTCCTGCACCGGTAAGGAATTGGCGGCGTCAAAATATTGGTTGGCACTTATATTTACATCCCCTGTCCACGTCGCCCAGATATTGAGGCCGCTGGCCGATGACAAAATGTTCGATGACTTGAGATAAATCGTCTGCCATGGCGTGCCGCGATGCACCTGCCCAAGCCAGTCTGAATTCAACGATTGACCGACGGGGAAATTCCAGTCATCCGACGAATACACCAGCGGATCGCGCTCGGCCAAATTGTAAGCATTGGGGTCAAACTGTGTCGCCTGTCCATCAGCCGCCAAAATTGGATTGCCGCCCCACGGCATATAACGGTCGTTCAAGGAACCTAGATTCAGACTTGTCAACGGTGCGATGGTTTGAGCCGAGGCCGAAGAAACACTTACCCCTTGTTTTGGTGTGGTTGTATTGTTGGGCGATGGAGCATCAATGTCGCTGGCCAGATAATGCACCAGCGGATCATTGGCCTGCCAGGTGAGATATTGAACGATGTAGCGGGTGGGTGCGTAAGGTGTGACCATGCTTAATAGCAGGTTCGTTGTCGTGCCGGAATGATTGCCGGGCAGGAAAAACGCTCTGAAAAAGTTCTGCTGTTGCGCAATTGTTCCACCCGAAGGCACCGCTTCGGGGTCAGCTTGCCACAAACCATCTTCCAGCGGCGGCGCGCCGTTTTTTGAATACTGGATTTGATTCAATATGCCATAAGTCGGCCCGGTTGGAGGCGAAATGCTTGCTGGATAATTTGTGTCCCATACGCCCACATAATTATTAACGGCGTCATTATCCGCCAGATATGGATTCACATTATAGGCGCTTTCCGGCCCGGCAAAATGGACATAATCAATGACGTGATAAACGCCGTTGGTCAAATCCAGCATAAAGACCTGCAACCGGTTCGTCATCAGCACGCCAAACTGCGGAAAGTGAAAGCCGTTCGGCGAGTTGGATTCAAACAACAAACTTAACGGGGGGCTGGCAATCGGAAAATAATTTGTTGGAATCAAACAGGGTGGTATCAAGCCGGAAGGCACAGTCGCCGGGGTCGCATAAGGGGAACGATAAACGGAATTCGTCAGCATAATTGTCGAAACATTTAGCGGCAGCACGAACGAAGCGGGATTCGGACTGCCGCCAGACCACGGCGCAGTGCCCGGCCAAAAAGTTATTACATATGGGCTGCTAAAATTATTGGTTGAAAAAGAAATGGGCTGGGCAATGCCCGGATGCGAATCAAACCCCGGATCGTCATTGGTAATTGTCAACGAGGCGGTCTCGTTCACTCCAATCAAAATCGTTCCGGGATAACTGGCCGCATACGAATTCCACAGCTCGACTCCGAGCGAGCCGGTCAA
>CAYPTV010000201.1:2190-6144 GCA_964413505.1 uncultured Bifidobacteriaceae bacterium
CGGGATAACTGGCCGCATACGAATTCCACAGCTCGACTCCGAGCGAGCCGGTCAAGCTCATCAAATACATTTGGTTCGTGCTGGTGATGACAGGCAAAAAGCTGTTTGTGTTGCGCGTCAGTTGCAGTCGCCGCGTGATGGCCAGATTGTTCTCCAGCGCAAACTCGTTGAAGTTCGGAAATCCTTTTTTCACGCCGATGATCCACGGCACGCCGTAGATGTTGTCCGGCACATTGGTGATGGCAACCGGCAAAGCCGCAATGGTCGTGACATCAAACGGCTGCGAGAGCTGGACATCATCCGGCCCGGAAACGGTGTTGGGACCGGCGGCGCTGTTCAGGTTGGTGTAGCCGGTGATATAAACGTCGCCCGCGCCGTCCGTGCTGAACAGCGGACGGAAGACGGTGGGATAAAAATTCGTGGTCGTGGCGTCAAAGATGTTTGCCGAGACCTGCAGCAGCCGCTGGACGGCAGGTGTATAGACGAACTGGCCGTTCACATAAACCGGGATGTTGCAGACTCCAAAGGGCTGGGTCGTGGAGGCGCCGAAATTGTTGGTGTAGGCGGCAAAATTCTGGTTGAGCCAGTTCGCGGTGGATTCGCGCAGCAACCGGTCGGCGACGGTGTTGAAAAAACTCACGGGACATTCCACGTTGAGAACAGGGGCGGCGCTCAAGGCAGGCGGCACCAACACTGAAACCAAAACGGTCAGCAGCAAAATTGATTTTAGGGTTTTCATCGTGGTGCAAATTGCGGTCGCATATTACCGCAAAATGCGCGAGCCGGTGGAATTCCCTTTAATTGCAAATTTCACCCAAAGAACTATCCACGGCAAAAATAGAGCCGCATAAAAGCAAATCACGATGCGAAGCACATCTGCTTGTCGCCCAGCCTGTTCATCGTGCGAGAATTCCGGCTGAACAACCGCAACAATGCTTGCCACCAATAGCAGATGAGCAACTACAGCAAAGAAAATACGAATCATTCGATCTGTTACAGTAAGTGCCACAATAAAACTCAATGTAAAATAAGCGATAATCAAATGTGAAGGCATCATTGTGAGTAGGTTTATCGGTTGCGCTCCTGTCATCCCTTGCATGATTCGGGTTAAACAGCTCAATGCGAGGGCGATAATTATCCAGATGGGAATTCCAGCCAAGAAATAAACTGCCGTAACATCTCGCGAAGGTTTTTTATTTGGCGTGGCCATTTTTATGGTAAATTCAAGGCTGCAAACTTTGTGAACCGCTTGGATTGATTTCGATGTCCAAGTTTATTCCAAGTGGGGGCGTGTCGTGAATCGTGTTCAAGCGAACAACCAGGCTTCCAAAGGACTTTCCGTTTTCCAGTTCAATGTAAAACTGCTGATTTATAGCAGTCGTCCAGTTGTTAGCGTCCTTTGGCATATCAAATTTGAATGTTTCTTGAAAGCCAGTATTCGGAGCTTGATACATGAATTCATCATTTGTCGCGACTAATCCGCCACTTGGAATTTCGAGTTCCAAACTCCAATCATAACGAGGACCATGCCACGGCAAAACCTGCGGGTCACGCTTCAACCGCACGATGAGTTGCCCACCCGAAGAAACTTTTTTCCCATTGAACAAATCAAACTCAACGGGCTGACCGTCAACCGGAATTCCTATGCCCGACAAGCTGTGAGAAATCAATTGTTGTGGTTCGCTGAGTTTCCACATCCGAATGACGACAGGATTTTGCGGGTCAGGATGAAATGGAACCGGCACATTTCCATAACCGAAACTATTCGGGGCTTTGGGTGAAACGCGGTAGCCATTCTTGACAACTGAATCCAGACTTAAATAGTCGCCCGCCGTATTTTCAACAGAGAACTTTCCTGTTGAATCAGTGGTGCGATTAAATTTAGGGAATTGATTTCCCCACGAATCAAAACTCCCCCCAAGCCCCCATTGCCGAACACTCATTAAAATTTGAACGTCCGCTATACCATTGCTTTCTTGGTCAATGACACGACCATAAAAACGAACAGTTGAATCTTTTGATTCGAGAATACTTTTAAGTTTCTCAAGTCTAGAATTAGTGGTTTGAAGCTGCGGTGAATTAGTCGGCTGTGCGTGAAGCGCCGAAACCAATGTAACGAGGCTTGTTAAAATTAGAAGAAAGGTTTTCATGGCTGCAAATTCCGTGAACCCGTCGGATTGATGGCATAGTTTATTTCAATCGCGCTATGCACATTATAGACTGAATGAAAAACTATTTGAACTCTGCCATAAATCTGCCCGCCACGGGTGCGAATGAAAAATTGCTTGGCGATGTCAAAATTCCAGTCTGAATCTGTTGGATCAAATTGTTTTTCAATTTTTGGATAATAGCCAGATTCGGGAGCGAGATACATGAATTCATCGTCGGTTTCAATTAACCCACCGTTTATAGCTTCGATTGAATATGACCATGAATATCTATCTCTGGAATTAACCTCATCGGGTCTTTTGATGGAAATTATTAAGTCACCATCTGCGTCGCCCTCGGTTTTCTTACCGTGTATTAAGTCTACAGTGTAAGTCTTGCCAGAATCCATTCCAAAAACATGACTCCCCGTTATGAGCGGTTCTGTAGCACCCAATTCTTTCCACATTTTGATAATCACTGGATTTTGTTGGTCTGGGTGGAATGGATCAGAAACATTCCCAAACCCATAGCCTTTTTTAATTTTGGGTGAGAGAAGATAACCTTCTTTTGTAATTGATTCTATGGTTAAACTGTCTCCATTGACATTTTCCAAAGAAAAATTCCCATTTGAATCGGTAGTGCGTTCAAATTTTGGAAATTTATTTCCCCACGAATCGAAAGTTCCACCAATTCCCCATTGCCTAACGCTCATTAAAATTTGAACGCCTGCTATATCATTACTTTGTTGGTCAACCACTCGGCCGTAAAAACTGACCGAAGCATTTTTTGCTTCAAACTCACGTTTGAAAAACTCCAGCCTCGAATTTGTGGTTTGAATCTGCGGTTGAGTAGTTGGATTCTGTAATGTGCCGCTTATATTGCTTCCTGGGTGGATAACATTTGGCTTGGTGCTTGGCTGCATCGTCACCTGCGCTGGCGTTGTAATAATTGACTGTGTGGCAGACTGCCGCCAAAATAAAATGGCTAAAATCGCTAATCCTAAAATCAAAAAATAAATCCAAAATCGTTTTTTCATTTATTCCTCCTTGAGACTCATATTAATAAGAACTTTGCTCCAGAATGAAGCACGTTGCATATTGTCAGAATTAAATTCTCCGCTGTGGTCTTTATGCTGTTTTCCAAAACCAAATGTCGCGTTCAAATCAGTTTGTTGGGGACTGCCATCATGTAGAAATGCGCCGCCCACGTCTGCCTGTGCGCCGAGCGCAAAGCAATAAGCGGTGTCGCAGTAGGCGAATATCTCATAAGTATAAGTCGGAAAATCAATCTCGCTTCCACCGGCTTCAAATTTATTGTCGCTGTAATTATATGAGAACCCCGAGGCAATGTCCGGCTTATAATCTTCATCCACCGCCCAATAGCTCAAAGCCCAATCCTGCTGGTTGTAAAAATTGATATAACTTCCCGCCCCGGCAGTTCCATTGAAATAGCAAGGCGCGCCGCTTGTATAATAGCTGGCATAATAATTTGGAACGTGAGAGGGGTATCCCGCATCCAGTGTGTTATTGAAACTGCCATCCGGGTAATTCGTGCGTATCGTCGCTGAAGCATCGTAACAATGCGCCGGAACAGCACCTTGCATGGCCACATAAGTATTCACCAACGGACTCGCTCCGGCTTGTTTCAAAGCCTCACCAGCCACCACGTTGCCCATGCTGTGTGCCATGAGATAAACTTGGCTGGATTCTTTCACGGTTTCAAAATCCGCGAACCTGTTGGATTCACGGCGTATTGAATTTCAATCATGCCGGGAATTCCATCGTTGTAGGGAGCAATTAAATCGAT
>CAYPTV010000202.1:0-6099 GCA_964413505.1 uncultured Bifidobacteriaceae bacterium
TATTGCCGGACAATCAGGGCAGTTGCAGCAAATAAAAATCCTGCGGCGCATCCGACGGGACGAAATTCGTGAAATTGAAATGGCCATTGCTGTCAAATTGATTGGTCAGCAATCGCGTCCAGTTGGTCCGCGGCAGGCTGACGTCGGTGGAACCGAGCAGATAAAAATTGGCGTTGGCCACGCCGCCGGTTCCGGCGAACACCAAGTTGGTGCCGGAAAGCAAAACGGGGCCGATGACCGGTGCCGTCGCCACCACAACGGACAATGTGCCGGCGGCGTTCAGCGCATTGGCGTTCCAGACCAGGCCGGCGGGCAGCGAAGGCAAAATCAATTTTGCAAACGCGCCGCTGAAACTGGCGGCATTGAACAGCTTGAAGCTGTCGCCCGCCGCCAGCGCGGTCGCGCCGATGTTCGTCACGATGAGCGTCCCGCCGCAGGTCAACGTGCCGAGAACTCGCGCAACGTCGTTCGTCAGCGGCGATTTGCTGATCTCAAAATAATTGGTGCAGCCGGAATGCAACATCAGTGAATTGCTGAACGTCAGCACGCCGGGGAAATTACCAGGTGACAGCGTCCCGCCGGAGTTCACCGTCGTCGCGCCGGAAATAATCCCGCCGCCGCCCAGCGTCCCGCCAGAGGCCACCGTCACCGCCCCAAATCCCGTGCCGCTGCCGGTAGAATTGTTGACCTGCAATTTGCCGCCGCTGATGGTCGTCGCGCCGCTGTAGGTGTTCGCGCCATTTAATGTGAGCGTCCCGCCGCCGGTTTTTGTCAGGCCGCCGCCGGACAAAACGCCGGACAACGAAATGTTGTGCGCGATGCTTGAGGCGTTTGCCGCTTGAAATGTTCCCGCGCCGGTCAGGGAAATCGGCGCGGCGGATGACCAGTCCGCGCCGGCGCCAATCGTCGCGTTTGCCAGCGAGGCAAACACCGTCGAGCCCGGCTGGTTGGCGACCAGCCCGACGACGCCGAGATAAAGTGTCGCGCCGTTGGAGACAATCAGCCAGCTCGTCGCGCCGGCGGCGTTCACTTGATTCAACGTGACGCCGGTGAGCGTCGCAATGGAAGTTGCGCCGCTGATGTTCGCGCCGTTTGCGCCGCCGCCGGCGGTGTTCAGCAGCAGTCCGTCGGTTCCCAAATAAGTCAGCGCGCCGCCGGTCATTGTCAGCCAGCCGCCGCGCGTGCTGGTGCTGTTGCCAATTTTGAACGCGCCGGATGAGGCGGAATTTCCAATCGTCAGCGAACCGCCGGTCAGGTTCATGTTCCCGGCCGAACTGGTATTCTGGATGATGACGCCGGTGGCAGTGACCGTGCCGCTGTTGATGATCAGCCCGGCGGTCGTGATGGGGCCGTTGCCCTGCCAGTCCTTGTAGTCAACAAAAGCTCCCAGCGAGACCGAGCCGGTGGTGTTGATGGTCAGTGGCCCGGAAGTGTTGCCGCCCGATCCAAGGTTCACGGAGTTGAAATTGGCCGATCCGGATCCGGTGATGGCGGCGCTGTCGCCGGTGGATCCGCCGTTGGGAGCGACATTCAAAACGCTGGCCGAGGCCGTGCCGTTGGTCACGTTGAACGAAACTCCGGTCGCGCCGTTGCCGACGAGAATTGTGCTGCTGGAAGAACCGAGCGTTCCGCCGCCGACGGTCAAATTGCCGCTGAGAACGGTGGTGCCGCCGGTGAAATTATTTGCGCCGGAGAGGGTCAGCGTGCCGGTGCCGGACTTTGTCAGCGAGCCGCCGCCGGTCAATGCGCCGGCGTAAATGGTGTTCGAGCTGTTATTTCCGACTGTCAACGCCAATGCCGATGAGCCGGTGTTGATGAGGTTCAAATTTTGCGAGCCGCTCAATCCGCCGAGCGTCGCCGCCGTGATGCCGCTGAAAGTGACGCTGCCGTTGGTGTGATTCAAAATGCTGTTTTGCAACGCAAGCGGGCTGGCAATTTGCAGCGTGCCTTGCGCGACGGTCGTCGTGCCGCTGAAAGTGGTCGTGCCGCCCAGGACCACGGTGCCGCTGTTCACCACCAAGTTGTTCGTGCCGGTGATGTTGCCGGACAACGTCAGCGGATTCGCGGAAGTGTTGAAGAGGTTCAAACTGCCATTGATGGCGACCGGTGCCGAAATTGTGTCGCCTTTGCTTGACGCGAGCTGCACCAGCACAGCGGTGCCGGGCGTGTTGTCAAAGGTGAGCGTGCCGCCGTTGCCGGCCAGGTTGAACGAGCCGCCGCCGCCGGAAGCGCCGATGTTCAAATCGCCAATGGTGACGGTCTGATTTAGGTTGATGGTCTGATTTGCGGCGATTGCGGAATTGACGAGCGCCACGGCCTGCGTCGCGTTGGGAAAGGTGTTGCCGCTCCAGTTGGAATTCACGTTCCAGTTTTGCGCCGAGGCGGTGATCGTATTCGTCCAGGCAATGCCATTGCCGATGAATGGCGTCGCGCTCACCGACGCCGATGGCACGCCTTGACCGTAAGGACCGGCGGCGGAAACGGCAAAGTAATAAGTCGTGCCGTTGTTCAGCCCGATGTCCAGATAACTGGTGTTTGGCGTGGAAACGAGATTGGAATTGCTTTCATCGCTGTTAGTCGAAATTAGCAGGATGTAATTCGTCGCGCCCGCGGAGGCGTTCCAAGTCAAGGCGACCACCGAATCGCCGGGAACGGCGGACAGCCCGGCGGGCGGCAGCGGCGGCAGCGCGCTCAACGCGGCGGTGGCCTCCGCCGATTGCGGCCCGATGCCGCTGCTGTTGGTGGCGGCGACGACGTAATAATAAGTCAATCCGTTGGTCAGGCCGGTGTCGGTGTAGGAATTGGTGGTCACTCCGCCGGCGATGGTGGCGTAAGGTCCGCCGGTGGCGCTGGCGCGTTGAACCACATAACCCGTGGCGCCAATGGAATTGCTCCAAGTCAAAGTCGACTGGGAATTTCCGGTCGTCGCGGCAAGGTTGGCGGGCGCGGCGGGACCGGCGGCGTTGAACAGATGGACGATGGCGGCTCGAGCATGCGGAACGGTCATTGCAAATGCCGAACCGGCCGGACGCGCCATGCCCATGTAAGTTCCCGTCCAGACGCCGTGGGAAGAAATCGCCGAGCCGCCGAGCGTGACGCCGTTCGTCGTGGCCGGATCGTTATTCATGCCCGTGAGAAACATCACCTGTCCGGCGTTGTAAGTGGTGCCGCTGGTCGAGATGTTGAGAATGGCGTCGTGCGCCGGAGGACTGGGCTGGGAAACATATTCGCGGTTGATCACGGTCAACATGAGGCTGCCGTCGTTTTGCAGGACGGAATAGGCGACCACATTGGCGCTGCCGGGATTGCCGACGGTCACCGGCACGATGCGCCCATGACCGCCCAGGTCAAACGCCTTGATCGCATAGGCCAGCGGATGAACCGTGTAATTGGTGGTCAGATTGGCGGGGGTGACGGCGCTGTAGGCCGGGTTGTTGGCATTCAGTCCGGTGTGAAAATTGATGCCGGCCAGCCCGGCGTTCGCCTGAAAATACATCCAGCTCAATCCCCACAACGCCGAGGCGTAGGCATCGCTCGCCCCGAATGAACCGTTGTGATAAAAGCTGTTGCACTCTTCATAGCGGGGAGCCAGCCCGGCGGCGAAGGCCGGCGGAACCCAACTGTTGTTGAAACTCTGATAGCCGGCCTCCGCACTCGCAGCCAGCATCCAGCTTATATGCACCGCCGTCGTATTGGTGTCCAAGCTGGTGCCAAACGGGTAAAGGTGCATGCACACAAACGCAACCTGCCCCGGCCACGCCGCCGATTCCGCCGGACAAAAAGTCGCGCTGAACCAGGCGCCGCCAGCGGCACAATCGGGGCCGGCCCAGCGTGATCCCGAATAAAGCTGGTTGGCGGCAGCGACATAATTGCTGAATTCATCGTCATAGGTCGTGGCGGATTTATTATGACCGGGATTGGTTGGATCCGCCGTAAGGTCCGGCTCGTTGCCGACTTGAAATGCAAGGATGTTGGTTCCATAGCTTTTCGAGTTCACATAATTCTGCATGCCCTGCGCGATGGCCGCCTTGCCGGGAGGATCGTAAAGACTGCCGTCAATTTCGAGATCCCAGATGAGATTGCCGCCGATGGCGTGGCAAAAATCCAGAACAGCGTCCTCGTCCGCATTGGTCGCGATGTTGCCGGTCTCGGCCGAATTGCCGCCGACGCGGATGCTTTTCACGCCCAACGTCTTCAGCAGCGTCACCATGTCGGCATTGGTTCCGCTCAAATACCAGCCCTTGTTGCCGGTGTCATAAATCACCGAACCCATCTCAAAACTCAACCCGGAGAAATCGCCGGGAATGGGAGCCGCCGCCGCTTGCGCCGTGTTGATCGTCAGAGTCACGTTGGCAGTGGAGGTTTGCGCGGGCGCACTCGCCGCGCACAGCAACACGACGGCCATCAGCGACATCGCAACTAAAGCGGCCCGACCAGCCCTGAAAATTGGTTCGTGGATAACTTTCAACATATTTGGCATCTGTTGGCCGCCGGTTTATTGCAGTTACAGCCGGTAGAAACTCGGCGGCGGACTGGCTGCCGGCGGATTGGTGAAATTGAAATTGCCACTCTCGTCAAACTGGTTGGTCAGCAGCCGCGGCCAGTTACTCGAAGGCACGGCCAGATTGCTCGATGTCAGCAGGTAGTAACTGGCATTGGCCACTCCGCCCGTTCCGGCAAACACCCCACCGCTGGCGAACGCCGAAAATGGCTGGATGACCGGTGCCGTCGCCACCACAACGGACAATGTGCCGGCGGTGTTCAGCGCATTCGTGTTCCAGCCCAGACCGGCGGGCAGCGAAGGCAAAATCACGCTCGCAAACGCGCCGCTGTAACTCGCCGCGTTGAACAGCTTGAACCTGTCACCCGCCGCCAGCGCGGTCGCGCCGATGTTTGTCACAATGAGCGTGCCGCCGCATGTCAGCGCGCCGAGAACTTTCGCCGCGTCGTTCGTCAGCGGCGATTTGCTGATTTCAAAAATGTTCGTGGAGCTGGAATTCAGCGTCAGCGAATTGCTGAACGTCAGCACCCCGGGGGAGTTGCCCGGTGACAGCATGCCGCCGGAGCTCACCGTCGTCACGCCGGAAATAATCCCGCCTCCACCCAGCGCCCCGCCAGAGGCCACCGTCACCGCGTCAAATCCCGTGCCGCTGCCGGTGGAATTGTTGACGATCAACCTGCCGCCGCTGATGGTTGTGTTGCCGCTGTAAGTGTTCGCGCCGGTCAGAATCAGGGTTCCCGTGCCGATTTTGGTCAGCGACGTGGTTCCGGCATCCGCGAAAATCGCCCCCCAGGCGTTGGGATCAAAACTGCCGCCGGCGGACACCAGCTTGGGCGCGAACTGGACAAACTGCCCGGCCTTGTTGGTGCCGCCATTGATGAAATATTGGTAGGGGAAAATGGGATTGGGCGGCCCCGACATGGCCGGATAGCCATAAGTGTTGGTCTGACAGGTGTAACAGCCCGTCGTGTCATTCGACCATTGACTCCAGCGCGGATACCACTCGTTGTAATGCGCCGGCACGCTGAAAATGCCCCAGTGAAAATAGATGCCGAACTTGGCGTCCTGAAACCATTCGGGCGCGGGATTGTGCGCATCCACCGAGGCCCACGTCGCTTTATAAGTGGCGTTGGTCGGCATTGCTTTCAGCGCTTGCACAGCCGCCACCAGCAGGAGCATGGATGTTCCAAGCTCCTTCCAGAACCGGACTGTCATATTCATAAAAGGCGGAGAAGTCAGGGCAATTGCAGCAGGTAAAAACTTTGCGGCGAATTGGTGTTCAGCACGTTGGTGAGGTTGAAATTGCCGCTGTTGTCGAATTGGTTCGTCAGCAGCCGCGTCCAGTTGGTCAGCGGCGCCGAGAGGTTCGTCGAAGTCAAAACGTAATACGTTCCGTTCGTCACGCCACCCGCGCCAACCAGGACAAGATTGCCGCCGGAGACGCCGATATTGCCGATGGCCGGCGGCGTTTCGATGACGACGCGGATTGTGCCGTCATTGGTGAGCGTGCTCGTGTCCCAATACAATCCCGGCGTCAAGGCCGGCAGCGTGACGCTGCTGAAACTTCCGGCATAACTGCCCGCATTGAACAGTTGGAA
>CAYPTV010000203.1:0-6089 GCA_964413505.1 uncultured Bifidobacteriaceae bacterium
GACCAGAAAAGCTTTTAAGAAAAAAAACGGTTGACGGACTCTTTCAGAGAAGTCCCCGGCGTTGAAACTAATCCGTTCCCGCCTTCATCCAATTTCGGCGTGGCAGGCGCGTAATTCGCGGTTCACCTCATCCGGCGGTTTTTAGGTTTGCTTCATGCGCGGATTTTCCTTACTGCTTGCGGACTCCATTGAATTGAATGAATCAGGAACCGGAGCAGACAGAATCCGCCGCGCCGCAAGGAGGTTCTTCCGGCGTCAGGCAAATCGTGCGGTGCGTCGGCGCGTCGTTGCGGACGCACTGGGGCATCGGGTTGCTCATCCTCGGCGGGCTGCTCATCGAGATGGCGTTCTACGCCGCCGTGCCGATGAGTTTCAAATATCTCGTGGATTACGCGATCATTCCGCGAAACGGAAAAATTCTCGCCGCCATCCTCACGGGGCTGGCCTGCGGCCTCGTGGTGACATCGGCGGCGGGCCTCGGCTGCGATTATCTTTATGCGAAATTCACGACGGGCGTGCTGAACGATTTGCGCCAGCGGATGTTCACGCATCTTCAGCGGCTTTCCATGAATTTCTTCGCCCGCGCGCAGGCGGCGGACATCACCTCGCGGTTTTCGAGCGACATCTCCTCTTTCGAACGCGCTCTCGGTTCGGCGCTGGACGGCTGCGCTCTGCCCGCGATGGATCTGGTTTTGTGCGCGTTCCTGCTGTTGATGCTCGACTGGCGGCTGGGACTCATCGCGATGCTGGCAATCCCGGCCTGTTTTGTGGGGCCGCGCCTGATCACGCCCAGCGCGACATCGGCGGGCTATCTGCGCAAGCTAAGCGATTCGAAGACATCCGGCACCGTGCAGGAAAATATTTCAGGCCAGTCCATCATCAAGGCGTTCAGCCTGGAAAAATCCATGCTTGTGCGGTTCACCGAACGCATCGCGCAACAGGCCGCCGCCAGTTTGCGGGTGAGTTTCCTGAGTTCGCTCATCGAACGGTCGGCGCACATCGGCACGCTCATCGTGCAGGTGCTGGTGCTGGGCGTGGGCGCTTACATGGCGTTTCACGGCCAGCTTTCCATCGGTTCGCTTGCGGCGTTTCAGGCGCTCTTCGGCAACTTCAGCAGTTCGCTGACGGGCTTCACGCATTTTTATCCCACGCTGGTTCAGGCCGGCGCGGGCATGCAGCGCATCCAGGAATTGCTCGACGAAAAACCCGGCGTCGTTGATCCGCCGGATGCGCAGCCGTTGCCGCGATTGTCGCAGGAAATAAAATTCAGCGGCGTGAAGTTCGGTTACAACCCGGCGCAACTGAACCTGAACGACGTCAGTTTCACCATCCGCGCGGGCGAATCCGTCGCCTTCGTCGGGCCGAGCGGTTCAGGCAAAAGCACGGTGCTGACGATCCTTAACCGCTTCTACGAACCGGACGCCGGAGCGGTCGCGTTCGACGGACACGAAGTGCGCGCGGCATCGCAGGATTCGTTGCGCGGGCAGCTCGGCATCGTTTTTCAGGAAAGCATTTTGTTCAACACGACCATCCGCGAAAACATCCGCGTCGGCAAACCCGACGCCACCGACGCCGAGATTGAAGCCGCCGCACGAGCCGCCGAAATGCACGATCTCATCCTGGGCATGGCCGAAGGTTATGACACGTCCGTCGGCGAGCGCGGCAGCCGGCTTTCCGGCGGACAACGCCAGCGCATCGCCATCGCCCGCGCGCTGCTCCGCGACCCGCGCGTGCTGGTGCTGGACGAAGCCACCTCCGCGCTCGACGCCGCCACCGAGTCGTCCATCAACAAAACCATCGAGCGCGTCGCGAAGGGGCGCACCGTCGTCTCCGTCACCCACCGGCTTGCGGCCATTGTCGGGATGGATCGGATTTTCGTGATGGATCGCGGACGATTGGTTGAGCAAGGCAGGCATGGCGAACTTCTCGCCCTCGGCGGCGTTTATGCAAAGCTCTGGGAAAAACAGCACGGCTTCGTCATCGCCGAAGGCGGCGGACAGGCGCGCGTTGAGGCGGCGCGGCTGCAATCCATTCCGATGCTGCAATCCCTCGACCACGACGCGCTCGCTGCTCTCGCGGACATTTTCATCACCGAACGCTGCCCGGCGGGGCGTGATGTTTTTCGCGAAGGCGATCCGGGCGACAAGTTTTATATCGTCGCGCGCGGCACGCTCACCGTCTGGATTGACACGCTCGACGGCGGAGAAAAACAAATCCGTTCGATGGACGACGGCGATCATTTCGGCGAAATTGCGCTGATGGAAGATACGACCCGCACCGCGACCGTCCGCACCAGCACCGACTGCATTTTTCTCACGCTGGCGCGCGACCCGTTCCTGAAATTGTTGCAACGCGAGCCGAAACTGCGAGAATCATTCGAGAAGGTCGTCACCGAACGGCTTGCGACCTCAGCAACAGTTCTGAAATCGCGCAATATATCATGAGGCTTACATGACAATATCCACGATCAACAAATTTATCCAGCTTCTCGCCGACGCCTTCGGGGCGTTGCGCGCGGATGTCTCGATGCATGAGGTCGAGCGCCTGGCCATGCTCGTCCACAGCGCGATGGAAAACAAACGCCGCGCCTACCATACCTCCAGCCATGTGTTTCATATGTGCAACGGCATGAACCCGAGGCAGGTGCTGGCGGCAATTTTTCATGACGTGGTCTATTATCAGCTTGACGGCGGATTCCCGCAACAGGCGGCCACCCTGCTCGAACCCGTCGTCCGAAATGAGAACGGCGCGCTGGTTCTTAATGCAATTGCCAAGCGCGACACCGCCTTGCAGCTTTGCGCCGGAGTCTTCGGATTCAAACCCGATGAGGACCTGCCGTTGTTTGGCGGCATGAACGAATTCTTGAGCGCGGTGGTGGCGGCCAGGCTGTTGGAGCCGCATCTTCAGATGCGCGACCTGATCGCGATTGTCGCCTGCATCGAAGCGACGGTGCCGTTCCGCAGGGTTGACGCCGAAGGGCATGATTTTACTTTTCATCTGGCCGGCCGGATACGCGAGCGGAGCCGGAAGCTGCTGGGGAAAATTTCCGATGAAGAAATCGAGAGGCACGTTGAACAGGTCATGCTGGATGCGGTCAAGTTTGCCAACCGCGATGTCGAGGGATTCGCCGAATCCAACCCCGGCAAATTTCTTTCCGCGACCTGGCAACTGATCGAGGAATCCAACGCACCACTGGTCGCCGTCGGGGTTTATACTTTGCAGGATTACCGGGGCGCGCTGTCACGCATGGAAAAATTCCTGGGCAGCCTGAACCCGCAGAATATCTTCCACCATTACGGCCATTTCCCGGATGATGCCGAAATTGCCAGGCTGAACGAAGCGGCGAGGAAAAACCTGGCCTTCTCCTGCGATTACCTCGGCGCGAAGATCACTTCAATCGCGATCATTGAAGCCCTTGCGCTGGAAACCGGCGGGAATTGTCCGGTCTCCATGTTCCTTGGCGACATCCACAGCCCTGATGGCAAGCCCGACCGCGTGGAAGATTTCCTGCCGCCCGTGAACTTTGTGACCGAACTCAAATCCAGACTCCTGCTTGTTTTGGAACAAGGCCGTGCCCAGGAATCCAGCAGCGACATGAACGCCTCGCCATTGACGGCCTACACATACCGCTGCATGGGGCATGAAAAATCCGTGCTGGCGTTGCAGCAGTCAAAACGGATGTTCGCGGGCGAATTGTCACCGTTTGAATTTCTCAAAGGCCTGGACCGGGAAATGATCATGGCCATCACCGACGCCTGCGCCCACATCGCAATCTCGCGGCGCGAGGCATTGCTGAAACTTCAAATCAAACTGTCCAAATGATTCACGGCGCGACCGTCACCCGATAAACGCGCTGCTTGCTGCCGCCGGCGGCATTGTCCGTCGCGCTCAAGCTTAAATTTGTCGCCGTCATCTGCACGCCGAGATTTGTCCAGGCCGCCGTCAGATCGTTTTTGAACTGCACCTGATAATTTTTCCCGATGACGGCGTCCCACGAAATCACAGCCGTCTGCGCCGCGCCGGACATTTGCAGCGACAATGTGAACGGCACGAGAACCGTGCGCACAAGTTCGTTGTAGGTGTCCGTCATCATCAATCCGCCGTCCGCGCCGATGGCGAGGCCGTAGGGATTGTAAAACCGGCCCGAGCCGTTCACGCCGTCGCTCGCGCCGAAAATTCCCGCTTCGCCGCTCACGGTGCTGACGATGCCGTTCGTGGAAATTTTGCGGATGACCTGGTTCAACGAATCGGCCACGAACAGGTTTCCCTTTTTGTCGAACACAAGTTCCGCCGGGCTGCGGAATCGCGCGTTGGTCAACGTTCCGTCTGTCGAGCCGTCCGCGCCCGCCGCGCCCGCGAAGGTCGAGACCGTTCCGTCCGGCGTGATTTTGCGGATGGTGTCGTTGTTCGCATCGCTCACGAAAAGATTTGTGCTGCTGTCGAACGCCAGTCCGACAGGTCCGTTGAAATGCGCGTTTGTGCCGACGCCGTCCGCGCTGCCCCAAATCCCCGGACTGCCCGCGAAAGTCGTGACGACGCCACCGGAAATGACGCGGATGCAATGGTTGCCGCTATCGGCGACATAAACCGCGCCGTTCGGCGCAAGGGCGATGCCAAGCGGCGAACCGAAAAGCGCTCCGCCCGCCGCGCCATCGGCAAAGCCGCTGCTTCCCGCAATTCCGGCGAACGTCGAAACAACCCCGGCGCTGGTTATTTCGCGGATTGTGCTGTTGCCCGTGTCGCTGACAAATAAATTTCCGTTTTTGTCAAACGCCAGTCCGCTCGGAGAATTGAATTGCGCGCCAGTGCCGGTGCCGTTCGCGCTGCCTGCAACGCCGAGTTGCCCGGCGAAAGTTGTGACGACGCCGTTCGTAGTGACAATTCGGATGGCGTCGTTTTGCGAATCTGCCACGAAAAAATTTCCATTTGCGTCCACGACAATCGCCGCCGGATCGTTGAAAACAGCATTTGTTCCCGTGCCATTGGTCGCACCGCTGACAAGCGCCTGACCAGCCAGCGTCGTCACCGCGTCTTGCGCGTGCAACACAAACGCGAACACGAACAAAATTAAAATTGTGGAAAATATTTTCATTCTCCGCGACGCATCAGTCGTTCGATGTCAGGTGGTGACGAAACGGGTTCTGTTTCCGCCGGCTGGAATTCAGCCGTTGGTTTCAATTCTTCGCCGGATTCCGTCACGAGCTTGCCGTCGCGCGCAAAAACATTTTCGACGGTGTAAAGCGAGCCGTCGCGTTCGTAGAATTTTTTCATCTCCTCAAGGTTGAACGGACGCGAACCGCGCCGACCGAAGACGACGGTCTGATTGCCGCTTTCGTCCACCACACGGTCACGGTCAAGACCGCGCGAGACGGCGACGGCAGGTGATTTGGTCGGATACGCGGCGATCCATTTTGGATTCGGCTTCGGGCTGAAGCCCATGTGCTCGGGAACATTTTCCGGCGAGATCATCTGCAAAATCTGCAGCCCGTTTTTTCCATCGGCGACGAGCGCGAATTCCGACGCGTTGACGGAGCCGATCTGCACGGCGCGCGTGTCGGTCAATTTACCGTCGGCGTTGTAAAGCTGTTCGAGCTTCGGTTTTTCGGGATTGCTGATGTCAATAAATGCCAGCCCGTCCGCGCCGTCGGCAACGTAGGCGTAGGTGCGTGCGAGATAAAACCGCTGTGCGTTGCGCAGCGGCACGAACGCGCCGGGAATCAATTCCGGTTTTGTCGGCTCGGTGACATCGAGAACCTTGAAGCCTTCGTCGTCCGTCACAAACGCATAACGGAATTGCACGCCGACAGCGCGGGGGTTTTTGAGTAGGAGACGAGGTGACGAGTCTCTATCTGAATTTTCCGAATTTGATTTGAGACTCCTTACGTCGTCCCCTACAGATAAAACCTCGCCGACAATTTTCGGTTCAACCAGTTCTTTGTTATTCAAACCGACGACGAACAATCCGTTTTTGCCGACGACGTAAAGATTCGTTCCTGCCATGAAGCTGTGCATCGCGCCGGTCAATTTTCCGTCTGGGTTGAAGCGGATGATTTTTTCCTTGTCGAAAAAGTTATTGTCAGGATTTCCGT
>CAYPTV010000204.1:0-6061 GCA_964413505.1 uncultured Bifidobacteriaceae bacterium
TGTGCGCCATTGCGCTCAACGCCAAACGGCTCGTCTTCATGTCCGACGTGCCCGGTTTGATGCGCGATCCGAAAGACCCGGCCACGCTCATCGCACATCTCCACACCGCCGAAGTGCCCGGCCTCAAAGCCGCCGGCATTGTGGACAAGGGCATGATTCCAAAAGTGGACAGCGCCGTGGCCGCCATCAAATCCGGCGTGGAAAAAGTCTCCTTCGTGGACGGCCGCCTGCCCCATTCCGTCCTGCTCGAAATCTTCACGGACAAGGGAAACGGCACGGAAATCGTTTTGTAATTTGCGATTTACGATTTACGATTTGCCCGAATCGCAAATGAAAGAAATTTTCCCAGCACCGCCGGCCATCGTGCGGAACGAATACGAATCCGTCCGCGAACTGTTCGCACGCAACGTCGTGCCCAGCTACGGACGCTTTGAAATCGTGCTGAGCCACGGCGACGGCAGCTACGTTTTTGATGTCGCGGGCAAACGCTACCTCGATCTCGGCGGCGGCATCGCCGTCAACTGCCTCGGCCACGCGCATCCGGCCATCACCGGGGCGCTCGTCGGGCAGTCCAAAAAACTCATCCACGTATCCAATTTATATTTCACCGAGCCGCAAGGCCGGCTCGCCGCCGAAATTGTAAAGCGCATCGGCGCGGGAAAGGTTTTTTTCAGCAACAGCGGCGCCGAGGCGAACGAAGGCCTGTTCAAGCTCGCGCGCAAATTCGGCCACGACGAAGGACGGTTTGAAATCCTGACGGCGACAAATTCATTTCACGGACGGACGCTTGCGGGAATTGCCGCCACCGGCCAGGACAAGGTCAAAAAAGGTTTCGAACCGGCGGTGCCCGGCTTCCGGCATGTTCCGTTCAACGACCTCGAAGCCGCGCGCGCAGCCATTTCGCCAGCGACCGTAGCCATCTTGATCGAAGGCGTGCAGGGGGAAGGCGGCGTCACGCCCGCCACGCCGGAATATCTGCTCGGCCTGCGGGCCTTGTGCGACGAGAAGAAACTGCTGCTATTGATGGACGGCGTGCAGTGCGGACATTATCGCACGGGGAAATTCCAGAGCTTCCAGCGGATTCTTGAAGGCCTTCCCGGCGGCGAGAAATTTCTGCCCGACGGCCTTTCGATGGCCAAGTCGCTTGGCGGCGGATTTCCCATCGGGGCGTTCTGGGTGCGCGCGCCGTTTGCCGACCTGCTCGGTCCGGGCACGCACGCGACGACTTTTGGCGGCACGCCGCTCGCCTGCGCGGTCGCGCTGAAGATTTTTGAGGTCATCGAAAACGAAAAGCTCGACGAAAATGCGCGCAAGCTCGGCGACTGGATTTTGAACGAATTGAACCGGCTTGCGGAAGCCTGTCCGACGGTCGTCAAAAATGCGCGCGGCCTCGGCTTCATGCTCGGACTGGAACTGGCGGAAAAAATACCGGCGTTCGCGCCGGGCGACAAATCGGCGGCGGTTCAATTCACAAACCGGCTGCACGCGCTCGGCGTCATGGTGATTCCCGCCGGAACGCAGGTCATCCGGCTGCTGCCGCCGCTGAATTTGAAGCCGCAGGAAGCCGGCGAAGGCATCGCGAAAATCGAGGAAGCCGTCAAGTCGCTCGCGTGATTTATGACTCCCGCCGCGCACAGACATCTGTCAAAAAGCGATCCCGTGATGAAACGGCTCATCCGCGAGCACGGCCTGTGCGATCTCGCGCCGGAGAAACGCCCGCCGTTCCAATCGCTCGTCATGGCCGTCGCGCACCAGCAATTGAACGGCACGGCGGCGAACACGATATTGTCGCGCTTCAAAAAACTTTTTCCCGGCAAAAAATTTCCGAAGCCGGAAGATTTGGCGAATGTCACGGACGAACAAATCCGCGCCTGCGGATTTTCCTTCGCCAAAATAAAATCCATCCGCGACATCGCGGAAAAGACGTTGAGCGGCGTGATTCCGGGTTCGCGCGACATCGTGAAATTGTCCGACGCCGAAATCATCGCGCGGCTGACGCAGGTTCGCGGCGTCGGGCGCTGGACGGTCGAGATGCTTTTGATTTTCCAGCTTGGCCGCCGCGATGTTTTGCCGGCCGCGGATTTCGGCGTGCGCTCCGGTTTCCGGCTGGCCTACAAAAAACGCGGGATGCCGACCGTCAAGGCGCTGCTGAAATTCGGCGAACGCTGGCGTCCGCACGCGACGACCGCCGCGTGGTTCCTGTGGTGCGCGGCGGACGCGGCGAAATCCGCGAATAAAAAGAAGTGACGGCGCGCCGGACTTGCGCTAATAAATTCCTTTGGTCGGAAATCCAAAAAACTTTTGAACCGTGAAAAATCTGCTGTCATTGGAAAAACTGCCGGGCGCGGACATCGAGAAGATCCTGCGCGACGCCGCCGTGTTCAAGCGCGAACGGGCGCGGCGCGACCGGATTCCGCTGTGCGGCCAGATATGGGCGCTGATGTTTTCCAAGTCGTCCACGCGAACCCGGGTGTCATTCGAGGTCGGCATCCGCGAACTCGGCGCGCAGGTGATGTTTTTGAACTCGGGCGAAATCCAGCTTGGCCGCGGCGAGCCGGTCCGCGACACCGCGCGCGTTTTGGGACGGATGATCCACGGCGCGGTCATCCGCACGTTCGCCCAAAGCGACGTGGAGGAGTTTGCTGAATTTTCAAAACTTCCGACCATCAACGCGCTGACCGACGACGAGCATCCGTGCCAGATCCTCGCGGACATCTTCACGTTCAAGGAAAAGCGCGGGCCGATTTCGGGCAAGGTCGTCACGTTCGTCGGCGACGGCGCGTGCAACGTGCCGCAATCGTGGATTTTTGCGGCGGCAAAACTGAATTTTGAACTGCGCATCGCCGCGCCGCAACAATTCCAGCCGTCTGCCGAAGTTTTGAAGCGCGCAGGCGGAAAAATTATCGTGACCGACGACTTGAAGGCCGCCGCAAATGGCGCGGACCTGCTTTACACAGACGTCTGGATTTCGATGGGCAAGGAGGCCGAGTCCGCCGACCGGCTGAAAATTCTGGGCGGCTACCAAATCAATCAAAAGCTGGTGAAGCTGGCCAAGCCGGACGCGCTGGTGATGCACTGCCTGCCCGCGTATCGCGGCAAGGAAATTGACGAGGAAACATTTGAGGCGAACGCCGACACGATTTTCACGCAGGCCGAAAACCGGCTGCACGTGCAAAAGGCGATTCTCAACTGGGCTGTTACCAGTTAAAAACGGCAGGTTGGGAACGCCCGCGATTTTCAGCCCGAAACCGAATACTGCCGGAGATATTTCAGGGCCACTTTCAAATCCTTCGGCCATTCGCTTTTGATGGTCACGGATTCGTTTGTGACGGGATGCGGCAAAACCAGTTCCTCCAGATGCAACGCGACGCGCGAAATGAGCGGGCGTTCTTCGCGTCCGGGTTTGAGGCGGTAATCTTTTTTCAGCCGCGAAAGCCAGAGGAATTTTCCGCCGTAAAGATCGTCGCCGACGATTTTCAAGCCAATGTGGCTCGCGTGGACGCGGATCTGGTGCGTGCGGCACGTCAGCGGCTCGCATTTCAGCAGCGCATAGCCGAAACGCGGAAAATTTTCCAGCAGTTCAAATTTTGTCTTCGCCTGCCTGCCCTCCCTTGAATCAACGCGCATCAAATCCAGCTTGACCGGATGCGGCGCGATTTTGGCGTCCACTTCAAAACTTTCTTCCGCCGGTTGGCCGCAGACGAGCGCGACATATTTTTCCGCGACCTTTTGCGAGCTGAACAAGTTGGCGAGCGCGATGAAGGCCGGTTTGTTTTTGGCGAGCAAAATCACGCCGCTCGTTTCGTCGTCAAGAGTGTGCGCGTTGTTCAAGTAATCCAGATTGCGTTCGCGCGACCACGGTTTTTTGTCCGCGATCCCGGCGTGGAGCAGTTTCATCAAGTCCGGTCGGTCCGGTTTGGCCGGGTCGGGAGAAGTCAGAATTCCGGAGGGCTTGTCCAACGCGAGCAGATGTTCGTCTTCAAATAGGACCGGGATTTCCCAAAAACCGCGTGCCTGAGCCACCGGAGCGGCTTCGTCGCCACGAAGATGCGCGGCGGACCATGAAAGTTTGACGGCCGCGCTCACCGGCTATTGGGCGGGCGCAGCGCCGTTGGCGGCCTGCTGGGCAAACACCGGAGTGTTGTGCAATTCGCGGTTGGCCTCGGTTTGCAGCCACGCATTGAACGCCTCGTTTTCGCGCTCGCGGCGGAAGCTCTCGGTGAACTGCGGGAGATCGGATTTCATGGCGGCGGGATCCACGGGCAGCCGCGACTGGACATGGACGATGAATCCTCCGTCATCCGTCTGCTCGAAAAGGCTCGTGCGTCCGCTCGGCGTGCCAAAAGCGGCCTGCTTGAGCTGCGTCAGGTCGGCGGTGTGCGCGCCGAGTTCCGGCAGCTTCTGCGTTTCCAGCGAAAATGGCGGCAGCGTCTGCGGCTCCAGACCCGCGCCGATGCAGATGGAGACAAAACTTTTTCCGCTCGCCTCCTGGACCGCCAGCGTGCGGGAAAAATTTGTCCCGGCGCTCTGCGCAATCGCGGTGGCCTCGCGAATTTGATAATCCTGCGTGACGCGGTTGAGGATTTCTTCCAGCGGCGGGATTTCGGTGGGCAGTTGCCGGACCAGCGCCATGACATAGACGGCATCGGGGCCGGCAATCGGCCCGGCGAACGGCGAATCGGGCGTCAATGCAAACGCGGCCTTGGTAAATTCCCCGGGCGCGGTGAATTCGTCCGGGCCGTATTGGCTGCCGAACGGAGCGGTGCGCCGGGCAACCAGGCCTTTTTCCTTCGCGATGGCGGTGAAATTTTCAGGATGCGGCGGATCCTGGATGGCGGCGGTGGCAAAATCATTTGCTTCCACGCGCGCGGCCACCAGCGCGTGCTGGCGGATTATCATATCGCGGATTTTGGACTTCTCGGCATCGGGCGTCTTGGCGTCCGGAAAATAATCAGGGCCGAGTTTTTGATAATACATTTGCACCATGTCATCGAAATTCGTCTTTGCCAGTTCCGCCGTCGCCTGCGGGAAATAATTCGTCACGTCAAATGCAACGTAGCTGACCTGCACGCGGTCGGGCAGACGGTAGGCGGCGAGATAGTTCGTGTAAAATTGCGCGACGGCTTCGGGCGTCGTCTGGACTTGCGACAGGTAGTTCGACGCGGAGAAGAAGACAATTTGCGCGGAAATTTCCCGGCGGTCGCGCTCGTAGGCGACAGCGGCTTCCTGCGGCGTGACGAGCGCGCCGGCAAAACCCAGGGCCTGGACGAGCTGCTGGATGGCGATGTCGTGACGGGCAAAATTTTCAAAATCCTCGGCGGTGATGCCTTTCGGTGCCAGGACTTGCTTGACAAAGTCGCCCTCCGGCACGGCCTGGCCGTTGCGCCCGATCGAGCGGAGCATTTGCGCCGCCTCGCTGGCCGCCGCCTCGTCGCCGACGTAAATGCCAAGATTCGCGGCCTTTTGGATGAGCATCAACCGCAGATAAATCTCGCGGTCCATGTCCGCCGCCGTCAGCGTGGTGTTTTTGTCCGGCCATTCGCCGTAATGGAAAAAATAGAAAAGATAAAACTCGCGCCTGGACCCGGCATAATCGTCCCTCGTGATTTTCTTCCCGTAAATGGTGCCGAAGTTGTCATTGCCGCCCCCGCCGCCGCCCATGCGCTGGCTCGGCGAAAAGAAGACAACAAAGGAAACTATGGTGGCGGTGATGATGATGAACCACAGCCACGACGAATGTTTGCGAATCGTTCCGATCATATTGGCGATTAGGAATTGTCAGCGTAACCAGCGAAGCCAATCAGGGTCAAACTAAAAGCGCATTCTTTCTCATCATCACCATCCTCCTCGTCCTCGTCCTCGTCCTCGAAATCCATCTCAAATCGAGGATGAGCATGAGGACGAGGACGAGGAGGATTTACGATTGTTTCAGCCACCCCGCCACATCCGCCGCCGCGTAAGTGATCAAAATATCCGCGCCCGCGCGGCGCATCGCCAGCAGGCTTTCCAGCGTCACCGCGCGCTCGTCAATCCAGCCCTTCGCCGCGGCGGCCTTGATCAT
>CAYPTV010000205.1:0-6058 GCA_964413505.1 uncultured Bifidobacteriaceae bacterium
CTCACCCAAATCGCGTAAGGATCGCGCGTGCGCCGCCACGGCAGGTCGCGGGCGTGCGCGGCGAACCAGTCCAGCAACGCGGCGATGAGTTTTGCCGCCGTCGCGCCGGAGCGGCGCTTTGGCGCGCCGCGAAGGCGGAAGTTTTTAGTTTTTGGTTTTGAGTTCAAAAATTTGCCGAACCGCGAAATACACGAAATACGCGAAAAGGAAATGCTGAAAATTCCCGCGCCGATAAAAAGTTGTCAGCCGCGCCCAAACGAGCCATATTCACGCCATGAAGTCGAGTTCCTTTGTCCTGATTGACCCGGAGATCATGGGTGGCGAACCTTGCTTCGCGGGCACTCGCGTTCCGGTGCGCGCACTCTTGGACTACATCGAGGGAGGCGACACGCTGGACGAATTTTTGGAACAATACCCCACCGTTTCGCGCGCCCAGGCCGTTGGCTTTCTCGAAGAGGCCAGCGAAAACCTTCTCGCCACCGCCTGAATGCGCATCCTGCTGGACGAATGTTTGCCCAAAGATCTGGCGCGCGAACTGTCCGGCCACGAAGTCAGGACCGTGCCGCAAGCCGGCTGGGCCAGCGTCAGCAATGGAAAACTCCTGCGCAAAATCGCGGACTCCGGCCAGTTCGACCTTTTCCTGACGGTGGACAAACGCCTGCCGGAGCAGAACCAAACTTCGTCCCTGCCATTTGCCGTGGTTCTGCTCCGCGCCAAGTCCAATCGCATGGTTCATGTGCTGCCGTTCGCGCCGGAAATCTTGCGCCGACTGGATGAATTCAAGGCCGGCCACGCCTACGTTTTGACGCTGCCGGAATGACCGCGGGCGTTCGCGGCGAACCATTTGAGCAATCGCGACACTAGAAATTTAATTTTAGGTTTTAATCAATAAATTTATTGAAACAAGACCTCTTGCAGTTTGAGTCCCCGAATATTCTTCACGTGCGCTCGTTACTCACTCACCGCCGATTGACATTTGCCAAAACCTTTGTGCCTTGGTGCCTTTGTGGTTAAGATTTTTTCCGTGAAGCCGCTCACCATCCACACTTGCAAGCTGACCCACGATCAGGCGTCCGCGCTGCTGGCCGCCTTGCAGGCGCGCAACTGGAAGCCGCGCACCGTGCCGTATGCGCGCTTCGCCTTCGAGTCGGACAAGACAAACATTGTGTTTTACGAGAGCGGCAAACTCGTGGTGCAGGGCAAAGGCACCGGGGAATTTGTCGAGTTCGTGCTGGAGCCGGAGATTCTCAAGGAGGTCAAGCTCGGCTACGAAACCATTTTGAATCCCGAGCTGCTCCTGCCGCGCATCGGCGTGGACGAAAGCGGCAAAGGCGATTTCTTCGGCCCGCTTTGCATCGCCGGCGTGTATGTGAACGAGAGCGTCATCAACGCCTGGAAAGAGGCTGGCATCCGCGATTCCAAAAACATTTCAAGCGACAAAAAAATTTCCGACCTCGCCGAACTCATCCGCAGGACGCCCGGCTGCGTGGTGGACACCGTCGTCGTGGGCAACGAGGCTTACAACCGGCTTTACGCGAAGATGCGGAGTGTGAACACGCTGCTCGCGTGGGGTCACGCGCGCGTGATTGAAAATCTCATGGGCAAGCGTTACCAGATGAATCCGCCGCCGGTGAAGGCCATCAGCGACCAGTTCGCAGCGAGCAAAAGCGTGATCGAAAAGGCGTTGATGGCGCAAGGCAAGGAAATCCAGCTCGTGCAGCGTCACAAGGCGGAAGAGGACATCGCTGTGGCGGCGGCCTCCATCCTGGCGCGCGACGGATTTGTGAAGGGCCTGGCGAAACTGGAGAAAGATTTCACGATGAAATTCCCGAAGGGCGCGAGCGCGGCGGTGGATGCGGCGGCAAAGAAGTTTGTGGAAGAACGGGGCGCGGGCGAGCTGGCGAAAATCTCCAAGCTGCATTTCCGCACCGCGCTGCGCGCGCAAGGTCTGCCGGAGCCGCCGAAGACGGAGTGGAGGAAGAGGTGATTTGCCGCGGCGGCGCGCACGGAGTGTCGCGCCCTACCAAATCATTGGTTGAAGAAATCATCCGACATAATCCGCTGCCGCCAATTTTCCTTCCGCCGGGGCTTGGAAATTTTTATTGATTCCGGTTTCTATAATTATTCCGCTACTGACGGAGCTGGGGACGGTAGGGCGGTCAGTCCTCTGACCGCCGCCGGTTGCCAACGAGCATGTCCTGATTCGCCACGACGGCGCGCACGGAGTGACGCGCCCTACCGACCTTTTGGTTGCACACATCATCCGGCAAAATAAGAACGGGACGGCTTGCGTCGTCCCGTTCGTGTCTTTTAATCCACTTCCGCCAATCTTCCTTCCACCGGCCTAGCCGCTGAAGGTGACTTCAAACACGGCGGTCCAGACGTTCGAGGGCGTGCCGTCCCAGAAGCAGAATCGGTAGCGTCGTTTTTCCGGCACGCCGGGCACGGCCAGCGGGCGGACGTCGTGATAGGGGCTGGTGGTGCAGACCGCGAGGTCGGCCCAGACGGTGCTGGTGCCGATCTGGCTTTGGATGAGCGTGCCTTGATGTCCGCCCTTGATGAAGCTCAAAACCACCTGGCCGCTCTCCGCCTCGGCATCGGGATCGGGGATGTCGCCGGGATCCAACGGCACGGTGGTGGCGATGATTTTCAGGATGGTCCCGATGTCCGTGGTATAGCCGGGACGTGTCTTGAGGTTGGCGATGAACGCCATGATGCGCTTGATCGCGCCGGGCAGCACGTTGGCCGGCGGCGGCGGGTCGGTGGGGAGCACAAAGACGGGCAACGGCACAAGGGCCGAGCCGGAACCATTATGGACGATGTCAATATGGGCGGTGACGGCCTTGGCGAAACCCTGAGTCTCGTTTTGCACGGTGTTTAGGAGGTAAAGGGCGCGCTGGGCGTCCGCGATGGTGGCGGCGATCTCCGCCGCTGTATAGCCCAGGATGAGCTGATAACCGGCTATTTTGTCTATCCAGTTGGTCAACCAGATGATCCGGTCGCCTTTGCCACGTGGCCAGAACGGGATTGTTTTGTTCATATGTTTTTGTTCTTAACCGTTGTTGTTGTGTTGTTTGTATTTAACCGAGAGGGTGCAGAATGTGCCAAAATGGCCGCATGACGGACGAATTGTGCAACGGCATAACTTATCCGTGCAACTGCACGAACGAATTGTGCAACGGCATAACTTGTCCGTGCAACTGCACGAACGAATTGTGCAACGGCATAACTTGTCCGTGCAACTGCACGAACGAATTGTGCAACGGCATAATTTGTCCGTGCAACGGCATAAATCGTCCGTGCAACGGCATAAATCGTCCGTGCAACAGCATAATTCATCCGTGCAATGGCATGAATGAGGCGTGCAACGGCACATTTTGTCCGTGCAGTGGCACAATCCGTCCGTGAAGCCGCACAAATGAAAATGGAGGGTGCCGCCAGAAAAATCTGCCTTCGAGGGTATAGTAATTGATTTGAGGGGATGACCCCAGCCGGGAGATGGCTGAAACGGGACATGATTTTTATCTACAACTTTTCAGCCTGCCTGGCAAGAACTATTTTCACTTATTTTGGGATTATGCACATAACAGATAATCCGGTAGGGCGCGTCACTCCGTGCGCGCCGCCTGTTGTCAATCCACGCGTCCGGCGGGCAGGGGACTGCCCGCCCTACCAGTTTTGCCCGATTATATGTCAACTACATAATCCCACTTATTTTGGGATGAGCAGATGACAAACAATGGATGTAATTCCCTCTCCCCGTCGGACGGGGAGAGGGTCAGGGTGAGGGGAATTGATAAAACGCACCACCTCACCCCGGCCCTCTCCCCCACTTCGTGGCGGAGAGGGAGAAATTTGCGTTATGCGCGCGATCCCTCACTTATTATTTCCTCCGCAAAACCCGGCCCGGCGGGTAGTTTTTCCCCGTGAAACAAACTTATCGCGGCCGCCTCGCGCCCTCGCCCACGGGCTGGCTGCATCTCGGCCATGCGCGGACGTTTTGGACCGCGCAGGAGCGCGCGCGGGCGAACGGCGGCGTCTTGATCTTGCGCAACGAGGATTTGGATTCCACGCGCCAGCAGATGGAATTTGCCGGCGCGATGCTCGAAGATTTGCGCTGGTTCGGTTTTGAATGGAGCGAAGGGCCGGATGTCGGCGGAAAGTTTGCGCCTTACAACCAGAGCGAACGGATGGATTTTTACCGCGCCGCGCTGGAGAAATTGCGCACCGGGAATTTCATTTATCCCTGCACCTGCTCGCGCAAGGACATCCGCGCCGCCACCCGCGCCCCGCACGCGAACGACGATGACGAGCCGATTTATCCCGGAACGTGCCGGGGAAATCGGAAATCGGAAATCGGAAATCGGAAATTCAGTTGGCGCTTCCGCGTGCCCGACGGCGAAGTCATTTCATTTATGGATGGAAACTGCGGCGTGCAACAATTCACCGCCGGGAAAGATTTCGGGGATTTCGTGGTCTGGCGGCATGACGATGTGCCGGCGTATCAGCTCGCGTGCGTCGTGGACGACGCGGCGATGCAGGTGACGGAAGCGGTGCGGGGCGCGGATTTGCTGGTGAGCACGGCGCGGCAGATTTTGATTTATCGGGCGCTGGGTTTTTCGCCGCCGGAGTTTTTCCACTGCGCGCTGATGGTGGACGGAAAAGGCGTGCGGCTGGCAAAACGGCACGACGCGCTGAGTTTGCGGGAGTTGCGAAAGCGCGGGGAAACGCCGGCCAAACTTCGTTCTTGCTGGGGCGTGCTGGACAAGCGGTCTTGAACCGGAAATTTTCAAAAAAAAGCTTGTGAAGAATTTCACGACAGGGCAGATTTTGCGGCTCTGGCGCGCGACAGCATTTACAACCAAGGTCGTGTCGCCGTCAGAAATCATATTGTGACCCGGTTTGGAAAAATAATATTTGTCCTGGCGCTTTACGCCGCGATGTCCGCGGTGAACCTCCACGCGCAGCCGGCGGCACCGGCCGGCGCCGCCGCGTCCGCCCCGGCGGATGAAATGGTTCCCGCCGCCGCCCCGGCGGTGTTCCATGTGCTTGGGCTGCCTATCACCAATTCCATGATCTGCACCTGGATTGTGGCGGCGTTCATTTTGATCATCGTCCGCGCCACCACGCCGAAAAACATCAAGGAGATACCGTCCGGGATGCAAAACGTCCTCGAGGCGATGGTGGAAGGCTGGGAAGGTTTGATCGGCGACATCCTGGACAAGCGCGTGACCAAATGGGTTTTCCCGTTCGCGACGACTTTCTTCATCTTCATCCTGTTTTCAAACCTGATGGATCTGGTTCCGGGCGTCGGCAGCATCGGGTTCACTTCGCCGGACAATAAATTCACGCCGTTGTTCCGCCCGCCGACGACGGATGCGAACCTGACGGTGGCGATGGCGGGGATTTTTCTGGTGATGAGCCTTTATTGGGCGGTGCGCTACAACGGCCCTTGGGGGCTGGTGAAGCATATTTTCGGCGTGAAGATGGAAACCACCAAATGGACGTATCCGCTTTTCTTCCTGCTGTTCCTGTTCATCGGCTCGATGGAGCTGCTGTCGGTCGTCTTCGCGCGTCCGGTGGCGCTGGCGATGAGGCTTTACGGGAACGTGTTCGCGGGTGAAAGCATTTTGGACATGATATTCCACGGCAAATCGCTGTTGTTTTCGCTGCTCCTTTCGTCGTGCATGTATTTTTACGAGACGTTCGTCTGCCTGGTGCAGGCGTTTGTGTTCGCGATGCTGGTCGTGGCGTTTGTCGGCACGCTTTGCACGCACAATGACGAGGAGCACGCTCATTGAACAATGACAATGAATTTGCAGCCGCGCAGATAAAGCGGCTGCGACAACCAAAACCAACAAAATAAAAGTTATGATGCTAGCAGAAACAACGGGCAATATACACATCGGCCTCGCCTTTGGCGGCGCGGCCATCGGCATCGGCATCGCCACCGCGGGTGGCGTCATCGCCATGAGCCGCAATCCGGGGATGTTCGGCAAAATTTTGACGTTCATGTTCGTCGGCATGGCGCTCGCCGAAGGCTGGGCGGTCATCGCGT
>CAYPTV010000206.1:0-6054 GCA_964413505.1 uncultured Bifidobacteriaceae bacterium
CCCTCTCCGCTCCCATCGGATGGGAGGGGAGAGGGTCAGGGTGAGGTGAGGGTCCATGGGGAGGGCAGGGGTGAGGTCGAGATCTTCTAAGCCCTGGCGGAAATCTCGAGCATCCGCTCAATTGGCAGTCGCGCGCGTTTGAGGATTTCAGCGGGCAGTTCAATGCGCGGCGCGAGGCGTTTCATGCAATCGCGGACCTTCTCCAGAGTGTTCATCTTCATGTACTTGCATTCGCTGCACCGGCAATGGTCGCCGGGCATCCGCACAACGTCATACGACGGCGCGCACAGGAATTCCTTGCCCGGGCATTCCTTCTGCATGCGATGAATGATGCCTGATTCGGTCACCACGATGAACTGTTTGGCGGTGCTGGCCTTGCAATAGGTAATCATTTTCTCGGTCGAACAGACCGCATCGGCCATGTTGCGAACTTCGCGCACGCTTTCCGGGTGGACGACAACCTTTGCGGCGGGGAATTTTTCATGCAGCTTACGCACCTGTTCGCCTTGGAACTCCACGTGCGCGTAACAATTGCCCTTCCAAAGGGTCATCGGGCGGCCGGTCTGTTCCATGACCCATTGGCCAAGATTTTCATCCGGCACAAACAAAACCTCCCTGTCCTTGGGCGCGGCATTCACGATTTTCACCGCATTGCCGCTTGTGCAAATCACGTCGGTCAAGGCCTTGACCGCAGCGCTGCAATTGATGTAGGCGATGGTCCAAAATTTCGGATTGCTCTTCTGCAATTCGGCCAGTTTGTCCGCCGGACAGCTTTCCTCCAGCGAGCAGCCTGCGTCCTTGTCCGGCAGCACGACGATTTTGTCAGGGTTCAAAATTTTCGCCGTTTCCGCCATGAAATGGACGCCGCAGAACACTATTACGTCCGCGCTGGTCGTGGCTGCCTCCTGTGACAAACCGAGCGAATCGCCCACGAAGTCCGCGACGTCCTGGATTTCCGGCACCTGATAATTGTGGGCCAGAATGACGGCATTGAGCTGTTTTTTGAGCGCAAAAATCTCCCTGGCCAGCGGCTCAAACTGGGCGCGCGGCATTCCTTTGCGGACCTGCAAATCGTCCAAAGCAAGCGGTTTAGCTGCAACTGCATCAATCATGGTGGAAAATTACCCGCCATTCGCAATCACGTCAAACCTTCGCGTCGTCGTAGGACGGGCATCCTGCTGCTTTGTAGAAATCATGGAGACGCCGGAAATGAAGAGAGGGTTGGGAAACATCCGCGCCCCCTCATCCCGGCCTTCTCCCCGCACCCCGACATCGGATGTCGGGGCAGGTAGGCGGGAGAAGGTGGCCGCAGGCCGGTTGAGGGGGAAGACAGCCTGCTATCGAGCTGTAAGGCAGGTCGTCATAACAAAATTCAAAAGTCAGATTAAACGCCCGACCTCACCCCGGCCCTCTCCTCGTAGGAGAGGGAGAATCGTACTCAGCTTTTTTGAAAATTCAGGCGACTGGATTTGCCGAATGCGCATCCGCGAAATTAGAAACGTACGCCTGCTGTTCCTTCTTCTGGGGGAGAAGGTCAGGATGAGGGCGGTCGTCATAACAATATTCAAATGTTAGAATAAACACTCGACCTCACCCCGGCCCTCTCCTCGTAGGAGAGGGAGAATCGTACTCAGCTTTTTTGAAAATTCAGGCGACTGGATTTGCCGAATGCGCATCCGCGAAATTAGAAACGTACGCCTGCTGTTCCTTCTTCTGGGGGAGAAGGTCAGGATGAGGGCGGTCGTCATAACAATATTCAAATGTTAGAATAAACACTCGACCTCACCCCGGCCCTCTCCTCGTAGGAGAGGGAGAATCGCAGCCAGTTTTCTTAAAAAATTCAGGCGACTGGATTTGTCGGACATACCAAAATTCCCTAAAAGGAATTGCCATTGCGCCCCAGAACAACACATTAACCCAACGAGACGACACCCTCTCCCACTCGGGGGAGAGGGACAGGGGGAGGGGGCCACATTAGATTTCGAGGTTGATGGGGATGGTCAGAACGGGCCCGATCGTCTTTAAATATTTCAAATCGTTTTGTCGTTTCTTATTACCTGTTTGCACTCTTCCTGTGACAATGCCCGCCACTGTCCTGCCGGCAAATTGCCCAGCCAGAAATTCCCGATGCGCACGCGCAACAATCGCAATGTGGGATGGCCAATGGCCGCGGTCATCCGCCGTACCTGGCGGTTCTTGCCTTCAATCAATTCCAGGCCAATCCAGCAATCGGAAACGCTTTTCCGAAAACGAACCGGCGGCGTGCGCGGCTGTATTTCCGGTTGCGGCTCCAAAATCCATGCGCGGCAGGGCAGGGTGTTGCGTCCTTGAATTACTACTCCCCGGCTCAATTTATCCAGCGACTCCTTTACTGGAATCCTCTCGACCTGTGCCCAATACTCGCGTTCGTGGGCATGACGGGGATGCAACAGGCGCTCATTCCATTGCGGTTCATCGCTCAGCAGCAGAAGGCCCTCGGAATCCGCATCCAGCCTGCCAATAGGATAGACGTTTTTTGGAAAGCCGAATTCCGCCAGCGTCTGGCTATCGGGTGTTTCGCGCGTAAACTGCGAAATCACGCCATAAGGCTTGTTGAATGCGATGAGCATGCGGTTTTTTAACCGCAAAGTCTCAAAGGCACAAAGAGAAACAAAAACTTTCTGTCCAGGTGTCTTGGTGGTTTAATGGCAGGCGTGATTCGCAACATCATTTTTGACTGGTCAGGCACGCTGGTGGACGATTTGCCCGCTGTTCTCAAGGCGTCCAACTTTGTGCTGACCCAGGCCGGCAAGCCTGAGATGAGCCTCGAGGAATTTCGCGCGGAGTTTTCCCTGCCGTTCACCAATTTTTACAACCGCCATACGCCGGACGTGCCGATGGCGCAGCTTGAGAGCTGGTTCCATTCCTGTTTCAGCCAATCGCAGGGCTCGGTCTGCGAACTGCCGCACGCGCGCAAGTTCCTGGAATTTTGCCGCGCGAAAAAAATCCGCACGTTCCTTTTAAGCACGGTGCATGGCGATTATTTTATCGAGCAATGCCGCGTGACCGGCTTCGACGCCTTTCTCGACAAGCCTTATACCGGCGTGTGGGACAAGCGCGAAAAAATCCACGAAATCCTCGACGAGAACCATTTGAAGCCGGACGAGACGCTCTTTATCGGCGACATGGAGCATGACATTGATACGGCCCGGCATGGGGGGATTCATTCCTGCGCCGTGCTCACCGGCTACAACACGCTGGAGCAGTTGCGCGCCGCGAAGCCGGACTTGATAGTGGAACATCTTTCGGAATTGCGCACGGTCCTGGAAAAAAACGGCTTGAACCTCAAGCCACTGTCGAAAGATTGCAATGAAACACGCCCGCCGGAGGCCACGGTGGGCGCGCTTATTTTCAATCGCGCCGGCGAGGTGCTGATGATACGCACGCACAAATGGTCGGGTCTCTGGGGCATTCCCGGCGGCAAAATCAAATGGGGCGAAACCTCCGAGGCCGCGCTGCGCCGCGAAATCCTGGAGGAGACCGGGCTGAAAGTTTCCGGCATCAAGTTCGTGCTCGTGCAGGATTGCATCCATTCAAAGGAGTTTTACCGTGACGCGCATTTTGTGCTGTTGAACTACACCTGCCGCTGCGCGGGAAAGCCGGAGGTGGTGTTGAACGAGGAAGGCCGGGAATTCCGCTGGCTGAAAATCGGCAAGACGAAGAAATTAAAATTGAACAAGCCCACGAAAATTTTGATCAATGCCGTGCTGAAAAACAAATCTGCCAGATCGTGAACCACGCATCGTAAAACTAAAATGTCCAAAATATCCATAGTCGAGCTGGGAGTCCTTTATTGCGTCGGGGTGCCTGATGAGGAGCGCGCCCGGCCGCAGCGATTGCTGTTGACGGTTGAGATGGAAATTGATTTTTCCGTCGCAGCGCGGACCGATTCAATCGCGGACACGGTGGATTATTATGCCGTGTCCCAGCGCCTGCTGATATTTGGCCAGGGGCGCACCTGGAAACTGGTCGAGAAGCTCGCCGTGGACATTTGCGAAATGATTTTGACAGAGTTCAAACCGCAAAGCGTCACCGTGGAGGTGAAAAAATTTCCGATCCAACAGGCGCGGCACGTCTCGGTCACCGCGACAAGGAAGCTGAATTAAATTTCTGCCCGTCCATTGTTTGCAGTTGCCATCCGGTTTTATACACGAGAATGGTCGCCGCGCCTGAATCGCGCGTGAAGACCACGGGGATGTTTGACTGCGCCAGCCTGCTTTTCAACCCGCGGCCTGCGCGGCGGCTGGCCGGCAATTCGGAATCGGCAATCACAATTGCCTTTGGCTGGATTGCGGCAAGCAATGCGTCGCAAAGCGGTTCGCCTTCGTTCGGCAGGCCGGCAACAACGATGTCCGCCTGCAGATTGTTTGTGCGGGAGAGCAGGGCGTCCTGGCCGGTGCGGCTCAGGTCGGACAGCAGCAAAATTCTTGCGCCGCGAAAATTCCCAAGAAGCACAACCGCGCTGTCGTCGGCGCGGGGAAGGTTGTTTGTCGCGTCCGGCCACAAAACCTGCCAGCAACCGGCCGTGTCTTCGTCGTTCAATATCTCCTGGCGTGATCCTGGCGTCCGGCCACCAGTTTCAAATTCTGAAACAATTTTATTGTAGGCGGCAGAGCGAAAATGAACCGGGCTTGTCCACAATTCGCCGATGCCAAAAAGCTGGTCGAGCAATTCCGCGCCGCCGCAGTTTTGCACATCGCCTTCCGTCAGGACGAGGCGCGGGATTTTGTTCACGCCCTGCGCCCGGAGAAAATTCTTGAGCGTGAAATTGACGGCGTTTTCATTTCCGCAATCAATCAGCCAGTCGTTTTCCCTTCCGGCGGCATCCACAAAGACGGCGTGACCGCCGTTGAGAGGCAGAATGGTCAGTTTGGTTTCGTCGCGGGACTTTTCCCATTGCAGGAAATAAACAGCGCCGATGAAAATCAAAATGGATGCAAAGCAGATTTTTCTTCGGCCCGTTTTCAAGCAGCCGCCCAGAATGCCGACGAGAAGAGCGTAATAAATTCCGATGGAAACCCACGAAGGCGCGGCTAAATAGAAATAGGAGCCGGGAATCCTGGTGAACCATTCGCTCACGTCCGCCATCGCGGACATGAAAAACCAGGCGGCATTGTTGAACAGTTCCGTGGCAAACGGAAGCCACGAGCCGCTGATGAGCGCGCCGAGATTGCTCATCAAGGCGAGGGTGCCGAGCGGCACGGCGATCAGATTGGCGAGCGGCGACACGGGGCTGAACAGATGAAAATACAGGGCGCTCAATGGAATCGAGCCAAGCCACGCGGCAAGCGAAAGCGAAAAATAGCGCGCGAGAATTCTGGAAATGGAAATCAAAGCGCGACGCCATCTGGGAATCAGATCGTTGGGAATCAGCGGGTCGTGACGCAAAAGTTCGTCGGAAATCTGGTTCATGCGCGGCAGCAGCAGTCCGATGACGAGCATGACACAAAAGGAAAGTTGAAAGCTGGCTTCGAAAAGCTGGCGCGGTTCGGCGAGCAAAATGATGAACGCGGCGGCGGCGAGGGAATTGATGAGGTCGCCCGGACGTTTGAGCGCCCAGCCGCCCAGCACGATGGTCATCATCACGGACGCGCGGATGGCGGACGATTCCCAGCCGGTCGCCGCGCTGTAAAACCAGATGGCCGGAATTGCAATCAAGCCGCACCATGCGCGTGAAACTTGCAGCACGCGCAGCAGCGCGACCAGCATTCCGGCGATGAGCGCGATTCGCAGGCCGTCAATCGCAAACAGGTGCATCGTGCCGGCGCGCAGAAATGGATCGCCGATGTCGCCGGTGAACGCCGTCCGCCAGCCGAGCGTCATGGCCCAGAGCAATCGCAACGGCTCGTCTTCCACCGGCAGGCCATAAGCGAGCGTGCGTTTCGACCAGTTCAAAAACCGGTCGGTCAACGGTGGCGAAATTAAAATCGGCTCGCGCAGGTGCCAGTCGTTTGTGGATTCGGTTTTGAGCTGGGAATAAATTCCGCGCGTCTGCAAATAATCGCGGTCGTCAAA
>CAYPTV010000207.1:0-6028 GCA_964413505.1 uncultured Bifidobacteriaceae bacterium
CATCCCAAAAAATCAAGGAATGCGGCAAGCCTGACGGCAACAACCTCCGTTGGCGGGACGCAGATAATTAGCGTGATGAGCGCAATGGACATGAACCCCGGGGACGGCGGCGATGACACGAATGACGATGGCGGCGGCAGTTCTCCATTATTTGTCGGCACGCCCATCAACACGAACACGTTGTGGCTGCAAATCTTCAGCGTGAGCAACGGCGTAGCGTATCTGTCCTTGAACAACGCGACAGACCAAGTTTATGAGGTGACAAGCCGCACCAATCTGGTTTCACCCGGCTGGAACATCGAGACGGAGTTGTTCCCGACGAATGGCACGGCTCAAACCAACGCGCTGCCCTTCACGGTGCCTGAAGGGAACCGGACGAGCACATTGTTTTTGAGGTCGAGGGACTGGACGGGCATCACTTCCAACGGGAACATGACGCCCGACTGGTGGCTGTGGAAATACTTCGGGACGACGGCATTGTTGGACACGAATCTCGACAGCCAGGGCAACACGCTTTTGCACGATTACACCAACAGGCTTGACCCGAACATCATCAGCTTCACGCTGGCGGTGACGAACAACAATTATGTCAACAGCATGAACGCACAGGTGCAGTTGAACATCACCGGCGGCACGCCAAGTTATTATGCGGTGCTGGTCAACGACACGAACATGGCGGATGCAAGCTGGCAGCCTTACACCACTTCCAACCTCGTTGTTTATCTTGGCATCAGCGATGGTGCTTACAATGTTTCCGTCGGCCTGCGCGGGTTGCCCGCCAATGCGACGCAGACGTGGCAAAGCGTTGCGCTCATCAAGGACACGGTTGCGCCGGTGGTGGTCATCACCAATCCCACAGTCACCACGGTTTCCGTGCCGATGATCCAGTTGCAAGGATTCGCCAGCAAGAACCTGGGTAGCCTGACATTTGACGTGAGCAACGCGGTGGGCATCGTCACCAATCAAACCGGCTCTGTCACGGGTGAGTTTTACGACACCAACCTCCTGGAGTTCACGACAAATTATTTTCAATGCTACGACATTGCGCTGACAAACGGCCTGAACAAAGTCACCCTGCACGCGACGGATCTGGCGGGAAACACCACCACTGTCAGTTACAACTTCAACCTGGATTATTCGGGCGACACGACTCCGCCCGCGCTGGCGGTTCTCTGGCCGCAGGACGGCACTTATATTTGCGGCACAAATTTCACCGTGCGGGCACAGGTGGATGACGACACGGCCTCTGTCACCGCCTCCATCGTCAATACGAACGGCGCGACGAACATGGTTCAAGGATTGGTGGAAGGCAGCGGATTGGTCTGGGTGGAAAACCTGCCGCTGGCCTCCGGCGCGAATATATTGACGCTCACGGCGAGGGACGCGGCGGGCAACACTTCAACCACAAATCTGACATTGTATCAAAGCAGCGTGAGCGTGACGCTTGACCCGCTTCCCAACGGCCAGTTGAACCAGCCTTTTGTGAATGTGACGGGAACGGTGAGCGACCCGACTGCCGAGGTGTGGGTCAACGGCACGCAGGCGACGGTGAATGGCGACGGCACATGGGAGGCGGACGGTGTGACGGTGGGTCTTGGCGGGACGGGGGTCTTTGACGTGGAAGTATATGCAGCGGGTTATTCACCTGAAGCCATGCGCGCTCAATCAAAAATAAGTTTCCGTCCCGCCGACGATTCTGGCAACACAAGCATCGGCTCGCAGAATTTCACCCAGGCGCAGCCGGTGACGGTGGTGGTGTCAAGCTATGCTGGTTATCGCGATTACGTCTCACCGACCAACCTGGCGGCGTATTCATATAGCAACGATGTCTTCACGGAGGATGAATTTATTGATTGGAATTGGCAGGCTGGAGGAACCTTTGATTATGAAGGCCCAGGTCTAGGCACTGGCGGGCCTGCCGCCATGCCGCCGGATGATGCGGGCTTTGCGCCGCCGGTGGCATCGGATTTTTATTATGGGTTCATCCCTTGGGTCGTCCTGCCGATCAGCCTGGGGGGAGGCCTCACGGACGGCACGCCTCCCATTCCGCCGATGGAATATGGCTATTTGAACTCATCCAATCTGCAACGCTCGGTTCAAACCACCGTCATGATCGCGCCGCAAGGCAAGGCGTTGGCGGGAACGACAAAGTTGTATATGGTTCGCGCCAGGGCGCTGGAATTTTCCGACCCGTTCAATCCAAACATTCTGGACCCGGAGACGGTGAATTTCCAATATTTGATATTTGACGCCTCCAACGGTTATGCGGGAAATGTTCCGCTGCCGCCCGAATGCCTGCAAATCAACGGCCACGTCCTGATCAACAGCGGCATTACCGCCGCCGACGGCTCGGTGTGGGGCTACACGGTAATACAGGCCGCATCTGATGCGACGCCGGACGTGACGCCGAAAGTCATTCCCACGGTGACGCTGACCAACAACGATTACACCTTCAATGTTCAGGCCGTGGAAATATATCCGCCGGCCGTGGACGCCAACCGCGATGGCAGCATCACCTTTGATTCCCAAGACCAGACCACGCAAAGCAATCCTTACCGCTTTTGGGTCAACAATGATTATGACGGTTATGACAGTTCAATCGGGGATTACGACGATTTGGATCCAAGCACCGATCCTGTCGGTTCAGATGCTGCCAACACTTCCATCAGTTGCACGCGCGACTTGGAAGATTATTCACGGCTCTGGATCAACACGCAGGGCATCACCACGGAATTGCAGAATGGAAATTTGCTGCTGGCGTTGGAATGGAAAAATGTCACGGCGGGAAGTCCCGGCATCAGAGTTTTCCAAGCTGTTGAAACCAATGGCGGCACGTTGTATTTGACCGATGAAGCCACTGCACTCGCCCAAAGCAACGCGCCCTACGGCAATTGCATCGTTGACAGTTATGTTGGACAAACGGCGGTTTCCGGCAGTCTGCCGTTCATCATCCCGACGAGCTTCTGGGCGAACATTTCCGGCGACCAGCCCGTGGCACATTTGTTATTTGACGCGGTGAGCCGGGGCAACGGACAACTGGTGGTGGCCATTTACAAAAAAGACGGCGTGACCAAGCTGGCGGAAGGCGAGCCGCTTTATCTTGATTTGCAGGACGTGAAGGAAATGTATGAGCGCTACACGGTGGGCGAAAACCCAAGTTCCGCTCCCGCGACGACCGCAAGCGTTGTAGCTGATCCATATTCATACGACTCGACCATTTCAGCAGATAACAATTACATTCTTTTCGTGCATGGCTGGAATTTGCCGACGTGGGAAAAGGATGCGTTTGCTGAAACAGCATTTAAGCGGCTGTATTGGCAAGGATATAAGGGACATTTCGGAGAATTCAGATGGCCGACAGGGTATGGGATTACAGGAGTCATTAGTGCCATTGGGGATGCAGATAATTATGATAAAAGCGAATCGAATGCTTGGGCGTCGGCAACGGGATTGCTCGGCCTGTTAAACAGCCTTAACAGCACTTATCCCGGCCAAGTTTATCTGATAGCGCACAGCATGGGTAATGTCGTTGCAGGCGAAGCATTGAAGCTGTCCGGTGCAAATCAAGTTGTAAATACTTATGTTGCGATGCAAGCAGCAACTGCCTCTCACGCTTATGACCCGACGACTTACGTTCGCACCAATGACCTGAATTTTTTGGGCATTGGTTACAGTTCTCATGCGCCAAATTATTATGCCAGTTATTATACAAATGGCGCGCCCAGCTATTTCAACAGCACGGCGGGCGCTGGTAGCTACATCAATTTTTACAACCAGCAGGATTATGCCTTGTCTTATTGGGAAGTGGACGAAGACTTCAAACCTGACGACGAGGCAGCATATTGGTATAGCGGCAGCAATACTAAATTCTATTTTGGCGGAATACCTGGATTTGGCGGCGGAACCGAACTTGATTTTCCAACAGCGACTTATCAGATATTTGCTTACTGCGACACGGCATTCTGTTACGGGCTTGGAGAGCAGGCTTTTGTGGGAGGCAAGTTTCAAACCTCTCAACAAGTAGATTTAGGCACCACATTTGGTTTTGGAAATAGTCATGCAGACCACAGCGGAGAATTTAACTCTGACAATATGAGCCGCGCGACTTTCTGGCATACGTTACTTACTAAAATTCGCCTTTCACCATGAAGAACAACTCGAAAATAATCTTACTTTGCGCGATTGTGCTTTTTACTGTTTTAATTGTCTGGTTTTACAACAGAGAAAAAGCACTGCAAGAGACTTCGGTAGCGCGAGTTTCCAGCACCAATATTCTGTCAGCACAAGCCGCTGTAACATCAAACGCGGCTGAACAGCAAACGAACACGAATACAAGTGCGTCTGTGGCAACAACTGCAACGCTAAAACTACCTCAAACGAATTCAGTCACCCCGCAAGAAAAATTAAACGCATTGGTAGAAAACAAAAACGCCCTAATTAACTTTTGGGGATTGGTTGTGGATCAGGATGGCAATCCTCTTGAAGGAGTAAAGATTGCTGGGGACACCCGAACTTGGTATGTGACTCCGACATTAAATTTTGATAGTCGTTTCCCGAAAGTTAGTGCCATAAGCGACGTTAACGGCAAATTTGAAATCCGCAATGCTAGTGGCGACGTTCTTGCAATTAAATCTTTGGAAAAGCAAGGTTATGAACCAGAACCGCACGCATTGCGAGAATTTGGCTATCACACGTCAGAAAGATTTTCTGCCGACCCGAATAACCCAATAGTTTTCAGAATGTGGAAAACAAATATCCATGAACAATTAATCATAGGGCAAAAGTCATTTCAAATTGTGCCAGACGGGCGAACATATGTGATTGACCTAACCAGAGGCACGATAACCGACTCCGGCGAAGGCGACCTGAAAATCTGGATAAAGCGTCCCGACTCAATTATTTTTGGACAGAGATATGATTGGTCTTGCGAGATGGATTCTGTGAGTGGCGGACTCTTGCAAGAAATGGATGTTAATTCGTCCATGTATTTGGCCCCAGCAGATGGCTATGTGTCCTCATTTCAGTTTGAGCAAAAAGTTGGCAGTGGTTGGGGTGATACGACTGGCACAAAGCGGTTTTATATTATGCTAAACAATGGGCAGCAATATGGACGGCTTTCCATTGAGTTGTTCGCTTATTACAATGACCATATTCCAGGCTTAATTCGCATTGAATATGCTATTAATCCATCAGGTTCACGCGTTTTGCGATGAAACATAAATTTTATGAAAAAGATGTTGTTTCTATTGCTTGTTTTTTCCGCCGCCGTAGGAGAAGCCGCACAAACCAATTCCGTCACCCCGGAAGAAAAGCTCCGGGCGTTGATAGAAAATAAGAACATTCAAATTAATTTCTGGGGATTGATTGTAGATCAGGATGGGAATCCTCTTGAGGGAGCAAAGATTGCCGGGGACACCCGAACTTGGTATGTAACCAAGACACTCAATTTTGATGCCAATTTTCCAAAATTTAATGCGATAAGCGATTCCAGCGGTAAGTTTGAAATTCAAAATGCCAGTGGCGATGTCCTCACAATCAAATCTTTGGAAAAGGAAGGTTATGAACCAGAACCACACGCGCTGCGGGAATTCGGCTATCACACGTCAGAAAGATTCTCCTCTGATCCGAATAATCCGGTAGTCTTTAGAATGTGGAAAACAAATGTCCATGAACAATTGATTATTGGGAAAAAACGATTCCATGTTGTGCCGGACGGCAGGTTATATGTGATTGATTTGAACCAAGGCACGATTGCCGAATCTGGAAGCGGAGATTTGAAAGTATCGATTAACTACACAAACCAAGTTATTCGCGGCCAACTTTACGATTGGTCGTGTGAAATAACTCCAACAGCAGGCGGACTTTTAGAAGAAACCGATCCTTATTCGTCAATGTTTTTGGCACCGCAGGATGGTTATGTTTCAACATTTCAACTTCGACAACAAATCAAAGGCGGCCAGTATAGTTCAATTGGAGATAAACGATTTTATGTCATGCTGAAAAATGGCCGTGAATATGGGCGAATTAC
>CAYPTV010000208.1:0-2419 GCA_964413505.1 uncultured Bifidobacteriaceae bacterium
CTGGCCGAAGATTTCCAGGATCAGCGCCGTGCGGTCCATGATCTTGCAGCCGAATATTTTCTCCAGATTGCGCGTCTGCGCCGGCGAGAGTTCGTCGTCGAAGATGATCGTGTCCACGTCGTTTGCCTTGCAGAACCCGGCAAATTCCTCCGCCTTGCCCGGCCCGATGTAGGTGGCGGCCACGGGCGCGGCCATTTTCTGCACGCCTTCGCCCGCGATCTGCGTGCCGGCGGTCTCGGCAAGCTCCTCAAGCTCGTCGAGCGATTCGCGCACGTCGGCGGCGGTGCGGGTTTTGAGTTCCACGCCGACAAGAAAGACGCGCACGGAGCGCGTGTCACGGGTCTGGATGAGCGATTTCAATTGTTGCGGCGATCACTCTAGCACAATCACCGCGCCCGGCGATTTGAAAATTTTGAACGCGCCCTTGACCCCTTTGCTCTTTAACCACGGATTAACACAAATGGACACAGAAAAAAAGCATCCGCAGATTGCACGGATTTTCGCAGATAAATTCTTTGAAAAATCCGCGTTAAACGCCAAAATCTGCGGGATTCTTCGTTCGTTTCTTGCAGCAATCATCCATTCTGCTGCGGCTGGCCTGCGGCACAAACGCGCTCCGCTGAAATGTCTTTGGAAAAATTCCGCTCCTGTTCCAGAATCGGGCCGTGACTGGAATCCAATCCAACCGGCGGACGCGGCTGGCGTGCCTGCTGCTGGCGTTCGCCACCTTCGCGGCCTACTGGCCGGTGCGCCATTACGGTTTTGTGAACTACGACGACGACGATTACGTTTCCAACAATACGGTCGTGCGCGCCGGGCTGACCTGGCCGGGATTCGTGTGGGCGCTTTCCGACCAGCACGCCTGCAACTGGCATCCGCTGACGTGGCTTTCGCACATGGCCGACTGCCAGTTGTTCGGGCTGAATCCGGGCGCGATGCACCTGGAAAATGTCCTGCTTCACTGCGCCAATTCCCTGCTGCTGCTGCTGCTGCTGAACTCCATGACGGGCGCGTTCTGGCGGAGCGCGTTTGTGGCGGCGCTCTTCGCCCTGCATCCGTTGCGCGTGGAATCCGTCGCGTGGATCGCGGAACGCAAGGACGTGTTGAGCGGATTTTTCTTCATGCTCACGCTCTGGTTCTACGCAAAGGCGGTGACAAGCGACAAGGGACAGGCGGTGGCCAAAGGCGCAAACCCGCCACCCGTCACTTGTCACCTGCCGCTTTACCGGCTCTCGCTGCTGTGTTTCATCCTGGGGCTTCTTGCCAAGCCGATGCTCGTGACCGTTCCGATTGTTCTGCTGCTGCTCGATTTCTGGCCGCTCGGACGATTTTCAATTCATGATTTACGATTCACGATTTTTCCGCTGATCCGGGAGAAAATTCCGTTTTTCCTGCTCTCCATCATTGTCGGCATCATCACGCTGTTTGCGCAACGCGCGGGCGGCTCATGGGTTCCGGTCAACACGCCGTTTTTTTCGCGCATCGGAAACGTCGTCACCGGCTATTGGAACTACATCGAAAAACTGTTCTGGCCGCAGAACCTTTCATTCCTCTATTTGCGTTCGGATAAAATTTCGGTCGCCGAATTTTTTCTGGCCGCGTTTTTTCTGGCCGCCATTTCCGCAGTTGCCGTCGTTCAATTGCGCCGCCGACCTTGGTTTGCCGCCGGCTGGCTGTGGTTTTTGGTGATGCTTCTGCCGGTGAGCGGGCTTCTTCAGATTGGCCGATTGTCCATCGCGGACCGCTACACCTATCTGCCCGCAATCGGATTTTACATCGTCGTGGCCTGGGGAAGTGCGGATTTGCTCGCCGCAATTTTTTCAGAAAAAATCTGCCGCTGGCTGGCGATTGCCGGGGCCACGGCGATTCTGCTGGCGTGCGCCATCCTGACCCGGCAACAACTTGCCTGCTGGCAGAATCCTCAAACGCTGATGGAACACGCCCTGAAAGTTGATCCCAACAACTACGTCGCGCAAAATGACCTTCGTATTTATCTGTTTGAAAAGGCGCATCCCGGCGTCAGGGAACATCACTCAGGTTCAGCCGTGGCAAATCCGGTGGAATAGGCGGATGATTCCGCGAGGCATTCGACTGCGGTTGGAAGCGCAGCGCCACGCCGCTTTCGGGCGACCGTGATGTTTCCAGCCAGAGCATGGCAGTCAAAATTAACATTGGAACATCCCCTGACAGGGCTGGATCTGCGCTTTTGCGCCGCCAGTTCTGCCGGGGAAAATCACCCGGAAATGCTTCTTTCCGCACCGGACATCGCCGGCATAAAACACGAAACCTCCCCAAATCCCAGCCTTGGAATTCAACTAATTTCAAGGCAATCCCCTACAAATTAACTGTTGCCTCCTACAAATGAACTGTTGCCTCCTACAAATGAACTGTTGCCTCCTACAAATGAACTGTTGCCTCC
>CAYPTV010000208.1:2519-6003 GCA_964413505.1 uncultured Bifidobacteriaceae bacterium
AACTGTTGCCTCCTACAAATGAACTGTTGCCTCCTACAAATGAACTGTTGCCTCCTACAAATAAGCTGTTTCTCCCTATAAATAAGCTGCTGCTCCCTACAAATTAATGGCTTTTCAATCAAAATAAACTGTTATCCAATCAACATAAACTGCCATCCAATCAGAATAAGCTGCTGCCCCCTATATTTTACTGAATACACTTTCCATATTGCATTCAGATTCCTCTTAAAATACCTTGTTTTGCATGAATCCGACCTCAGAACCCCCAAAAAATGCCACCGTCACCCCGTTGCCAGACATCGACCGGTTGATTGCCGCGCTACGGCAACGCAGCCGCTGGAAGATGCTCAAGGAATTGACCTGTGGCGAACCGCGCACGATTACCGAACTGGCCAAGGTGGCCGGTTGCGGCTACGACAACGCCTCCCAACATCTGGCCCAACTGTTCCACGGCGGCCTCGTCGAGCGCGGGCGCGGGCGGGTCTACCAAATCCCCAAGCAATATATTCCAACGCCCGGCCAGCCGGTCCTGGATTACGGGCATTGCCTCCTCCGGCTGGATGCGGTGTGATAAAACGGGCGCGACGGCGACTGAAGCAAATCAAAGTCGCAGAGCGACGACGGATATTAGCCAGACACGCCAGTGTCTGGTGCTGGCCGCACATACGGACTCGTCCTGAAAGGACGGAGGAATTCACCATATAAATTTCTCGTCGTAAACCACCCCGTGCTTTTGGAGTAACGCCACGTATTCTTCCTGAAATGTTTTTGTCCGATGATGTTCAATCTGATTCGCAATGTATTCCTTCACCACGTCACAATTCGAAACACTCACGGTGAACGCAGCGTAGCCCGGTTGCCACGCGAAATTTTTTACGCCAATGGTTTCGTGAATCCACCGCGACGAAGTTTGTTTGATGTCTTGCACAAACGTCGCCAGCGCGTGCGTCGCGCGCAAGCCGACGAGCAAATGAACATGGTCAGCCGTGCCGCCAGTGGCTTCGGGAATTCCGTCCGCCGCGCGAACCAGGCCGCCGACATATTCGTGCAAACGTCCGCGCCAGTCATCCACGATGAACGGATGCCGGTCTTTCGTGCTGAATACGATGTGGAAATGCAGGCTTAAATGAGTGGACGGCATATGCGGTTGTGTGTCGCACCGTTGTTTTTTGTGTCGCGGAGCGACCCCGGAAATTAGCCAGACACGAAGTGTCTGGTCAACGTCGGATAAATAATTCGTCCTGAAGGGACGATGGAGATGCGTGGACTGAATTGCGTGTGGATGTTTCCACCGTCCTTTCAGGACGGGTTTTGTTTTGCCACAATACCAGACACTTCGTGTCTGGCTAATTTCCGGTTGTGCCTTCGGCACGAGTTTTGTCGCAGAGCGACATTGGATATTAGCCAGAGACGAAGTCTCTGGAAAACAACCAAAATGAAAATGTGTCCTGAAAGGACATGGGATTTTGACGCGCCTGGAGCAGATCATTTAACGCCGTTGGCATTTTTAGACAGACCAATTTTCAGAATTCAATTTGCGCCGCCAGTTTGGATTAAAGTTCGAAGCAAAGGTGAATTGGGTTGATGGTGTTGCTTATCGCTGGCTAATGACAATGTCAATCGGAACTACCCCCACTGGGGACATAATGAAATTGTCGGGACGCCCATCAAGGATGGTGACTTTGTCATTCTCACGATACCACCCGTAGTAAGCACCTTTCAATTGAGTGAAGCCCAATGACTCCATAAATTCTTTAATTTCCATTGTTGTGGGGTGTGGTTGCTGTGGATTGGCTGCGCGTATCCAAGGCTGTGAGATTACAATGCTTGGTTGCTCGCCCTGTTGTCCAAGCAGAAGTGATTTTCCAAAATAAATTCCCTCAAGACACAAATCGGCACCTAATACCTGATTCATCAATTCAAGCCGCCGTAAATAAAACATTGGGGTGGCGTGGTGCTGCTTGCCTTTCGGATCGTCGGTAATTCCAAATGTTCCGGGATAAGTGCGCTTGACCACACGATTGTCGGATTCTCGAAAAAACACCTCGTGTTCCGCCGTCACGCCGAGGTGACGCTCCAAACCCGACGTGTAAGCGTCGGTTAGAATAACATTTTTAGTGCGTGCCCAGTCAACTAGGCAAGCTGCTTGTCGGTCAATTTCTTGCGTATCTCCGCCGAAGCCTTTAATTGAATCCGCACTTCTTGCAAGGTGGGCTGCTGCATCTGCCGCAAGGTCTCCATGCGATTTTCTAGCCATATTGGGGTCGTTGTCACATTCAGGGTGGCAATTGAGGGAAGCATTTTCACCCCAATCTTGGCAGAAGCAACACGATTGACGAAGCTATTTTCATTGCATAAAAAATTGAATCCAAAATTCATGGCGCTTGCGTGCGTAAATTCTCTTGAAGGGTTATGGTCATACATTGCTGTCGCAGAAAACGTGACCATGCTCAACACAATTGGCATGGCTACGCTTTTATTAAACTGAACGCACCGATCTGCATAATTTGTCGGAATTCGGCGTGAGCCTGATTCTTTATTTTGATGCTGTTGTTTCATGTTTAACAATAGTATTTGCTTGAATTACTTTCAAATTTTCGCCCAGCGTTTTGTAAAACTCCAACGCTGCCTGCAATGAAAAAATGACATCAATTTCCATTTCTCTAACGACACCTTCCTTTGATTCTCGTTGAGCCATGTCCTCACTCATAATCACACCTTGTTCGTTCACGTTTAACACAAGCTTCTTTGGGATGGGAGCTCGTTCGTTAAAGAACGTCATGTGCAGATTTTGTTGAGCATCTCCGCTATACCACACTCCACTGGCATGAACTACGCGAAATTGTGAGCTTTTAACGAAATGTATCGGCATCTGAAACCGAACACCCGGTGCGCTTGCCGCGATTTTGGGATTTGTGTCGCTCATATCAATCGTTTCTTTATTCGGCACTATTCTTGCAAAATTTAGGACAAATTAAAACTACCCATAATCCCATGAATGGTCAAGCATCGTGGAAACAGGCGCGAATCTTCATTTCGACCGATTAGATTCTTCCGTCTTCGTCTTTATGAAAGCTGTTCACGCCAGCGCGCCAGTTGCTTTGCGACTTCCTTTGTGCCCGGCGCGCCGGTCAGGTTTCGTTTCGCCATCGCCGTTTTCAGGTTGAACACGCCCAGCGCATCGCGCCCGAATGTCGGGTTCACACCTTGGAGTTCCGCGAGCGTCAGTTGGTTCAGCGGCTTGCTATTTTTTTCCGCCAGTGCCACGACTGCGCCGACTACGTGATGCGCCTGGCGAAATGGCATTCCGCGTTTCACCAGATAATCCGCGAGGTCGGTCGCCAGCAACGCCGGGTCGCTCGCGGCGGCGGCGCAGGCGGCGCGATTGATTTTTACATTGCGCAACATCGCGGAAAAAATCCGCGTCGAGGCGCGCACGGTGTCGGCGGTGTCGAAGAGGCGTTCCTTGTCCTCCTGCAAATCG
>CAYPTV010000209.1:0-5991 GCA_964413505.1 uncultured Bifidobacteriaceae bacterium
TGCCGTTCAAGACGCTCACGCGCAATCCGGTCGTCACGAATCTTTACGATGAAGACGAAGGCTGGAAGCCGACACATATCGAACTGGCGGATGCGGCGGACTTGCTTTTGATCGCGCCGGCGACGGCAAATGTGATTGCGAAGCTAGCGAATGGAATTGCCGACGACGCGCTGACGTGCATCGCGCTGGCGTTGAATCCCAAGGCGAAAATTCTGATCGCGCCGGCGATGAACGGGAAAATGTGGCTGCACGCGGCGACGCAGGCGAACGTGGCGATGTTGAAAAGGCGCGGCGCGGAATTCATCGGGCCGGACGAAGGAATGCTGTCGTGCGGCTACGAAGGCATCGGGCGTTTGTGGCCGGTGGAAAAGATTGCGGAACGCGCGTTGAAATTGAAATGAGTTTTCAGTTTCAGAACAATCCTCCTCATCGTCATTCTCATCGTCGTCCCCTGATAAATTTTTGGGAATTGAGAATGAGGATGACGACGAGGACGAGAATGATTTCATATTTATGAAACCAAGCCATGAACTGTGGCTGAAACGGCTTTTCAAATCGCTGGAAATTCCGGCACCGGATCCGTCGCGCCTGCTCCGGCGCTTCGAGTTCATGGAGCGGAACGTCATGCTGCCGGTCAAGGCGGTCTTCATCGGGATGATTTTGTATTCGTTCGATTACTCCAGCCTCTGGATGGTCCAGATTTCGAGCATGGTGGACGTGACAGTCGAGACGGTGCAATACATCTTCTTGTTTTACATCCTGGCCAATTTTATTTTTGCGCTGATTTTATTGGGCGCGGAGAGGCTGCCGTTGTCGGTTGTGCAATGGACGGTGGTCACGGACAGCTTGGTGGATGGGATTTTCGTAGGCGGAATGGCGTTGATCACCGGCGGACCGGACAGCATTTTGTTCTGGCTGTTTGTCGCGCTGATCGTCCGCAACGCCATCAGCGTGCCGCCGGGATTTTCCCAGTTGTTTTTGAACGTCGCCATCAGCCTTTGCTACGCGCTGGTGGCGGTGCTTTACGTTTCGGTTTTGAGCAATACCGATGAATTTAACCTGCGCGTGATGGATTTGACGCCGCAAGAAGATTTGGGCGAACCATTTGTGCTGCGGCTGACGGTGTTGTTTTTAACGACGGCCTGCTGCTACGGCGCGCAAGTGCTGCTCGAACGCCAGCAACTCGCGGTCGAGGAGGCCAGCGAATTCGCCGCGCGCGAGGCGCAGTTGCATTCCGCCGGACGCCTTGCCGCCGAGTTTGCGCACCAGATTAAAAACCCGCTGGCCGTCATCAACAGCACCGCGTTCTCGCTGCAACGCGCCCTGCGCGAAAACAAACCCGTCGCGCCCGGTCAGATCGAGATCATCCAGGAAGAAGTCGCGCGGGCGGACAAGGTCGTCACTCAAATCATGGGCTACGCGCAGTTGAGCGAGGGCCGCGTGGAAAAATTGAACCTGGCCGAGGAGCTTGACCGCGCCATTGGCCAGATTTTCCCGCCGTCCATGCCGACCGGGATAAAAATCCACCGCGAATACGGACGCGATTTTCCGCCGCTGTTCATGCAGCGCGGCCATTTGTCCGAAATACTGCTCAACCTGCTGCAAAACGCGCGGGAGACGCTTCGCGAAACTGGAAATGTTTTCGTCGCCGCCGTTTCTCGCCGCGACCTGAACATCGAAATTTCCGTGCGCGACGACGGTGCCGGAATTGCGCCGGAAAAAAAAGAGCGCATCTTCGAGGCGTATTATACGACCAAGGAAAAAGGCAGCGGCCTCGGCCTGGCCATCGTCAAGCACAACGCCGAACTTTACGGCGGAACCGTGCGCGTGGATTCGGAGCTTGGAAAAGGCGCGAAATTCACCGTAACCTTCCCGGCGAAGGCATTGATGACATTTTCAAAATGAACGCGCTGCTGCCACCCGTCCTCGTCGTGGACGACGAGAAGAACATGCGCCTGTCGCTTCAGACCGTTCTGAAGGACGAGGGCTACGCCGTCCGCGCCGTCGAATCCGCCGAGGAAGGGATCAACCTTCTGGAACGCGAAGTGTTTTTCATAGTTATCACCGACGTCCGACTCGGCGGCATGACCGGCTACCAATTTCTCAAAATCATCCACGCCTCAAAGCCCGACCTTCCCGTGCTCATGCTCACCGCCTATGCGACGCCCAAGCTTGCGGTGGAGGCCATCAAGGCCGGCGCAATTGATTATCTCGCCAAACCGTTCGAGCCGGAGGAACTGCTCCACGCCGTCGCGCGCTGCGCCGAGCGCCACCGGCTTCTGGACGAGAACGCCGCGCTCCGCTCGCGCGCGGAACATGTTTCCGGCCTCGAAGAGATTGTCGGCGACTGCGAAAAAATGAGGGAACTGCGGAAACTGATTCAAACCGTCGCGCCGACGGACGCGCGCGTTTTAATCCTTGGCGAAAGCGGCACGGGCAAGGAACTGGTCGCCGGCGCGTTGCACAGCTTGAGCAAAAGACGCGACGCCGATTATGTCCGCATCAATTGCGCGGCGATTCCCGAACAACTGCTTGAAAGCGAATTGTTCGGCCACGAAAAGGGCGCGTTCACCGGCGCGGTGAAACAAAAACTGGGCCGCGTCGAGGAAGCCGACGGCGGCACGATTTTTCTCGATGAAATCGCCGACATGAGCAAGCCGCTCCAGGCCAAGCTGCTCCGGTTCCTCGAAGACGGCAGCTTTACGCGCGTCGGCGGCACGCAGGAACTCCGCGTCAACATCCGGCTGCTGGCCGCGACCAACCGCGACATTGCACGGGCCATCGCCGAAGACCAGTTCCGCGAAGATTTGTTCCACCGTCTAAACGTCGTTCAATTTCATCTGCCGCCTTTGCGCGAACGCGGTGAGGACGTGCTGGTGCTGGCGGAACATTTTTTGAAACTGTTCCGCGCCACGATGAATAAAAATGTCGGCGGCCTTTCGTCCGGCGCACGGCAAAAACTTTTTTCTCACCGCTGGCCCGGCAACGTCCGCGAACTCCGCAACGCCATCGAACGTGCGCTCATCCTGGAAACCGAGCGTGAAATCCAGCCTGCCAGCCTGCCTGATTTTCATGTCGAAGCGCGCCTGCAAAAAAGCGCGCCCGTCCAGGCCGCTGCGGACGAATCCCTGGACGACGCGCTTGTCAGGCTCGAACGCGACCTCATCAACAATGCGCTGGCACAGAACGATTCGAGCCTGACACGCGCCGCCGAACGGCTTAAATTAAGCCGTCATTCGCTCCGTTACCGGATGCAACGGCTGAACATGAACGCCGGCACCGGCGCCGGTGAGGCGCCGGTTGACGCGGGCCGTGAAATTTCTGAAACCTGATTTTATTTATGGACAATGGATTGCCAGAAGTGGGCCAGTTATCGGCAGAATGGCTGGATTTTTTTATCGTGTTCGGAGCCATCGGCCTCGTTGCGCTGCTTACATTTCTGTGGGCGCTTTTCTTCCGAAAAAATAACAAACGCAAACGCAAAAGCCACCGTCGGCACCGTCGACAAAACAATCCTACGCTCGCAGAAATTGGCGGACTGCCGCCAGCCCGCGAAGAAAACAAACCGCCGGGCCGGACGCCGCCATCCCAGCCGTGATGCAACACAGCCGCGCCATCACCCGCAAGAGCGCGTCCAACCTTGCGCTCGCCTTCATTCTCCTGCCGCGTCCGAAACGTGACGCCATGTCCGCACTCTACGCCTTCTGCCGAGAAGTGGACGATGTGGCGGACGATGAAGATGTCCCGCTTGAAAAGCGCCGCACCCTGCTTTCCGAATGGCGTGCCGACGTAAAGCGCGCCTGCGAAAATCAATCGCCGCAATTTGCCGTGAACCGGGAATTCCAACCCGTCATCAAACAATTTCGCCTGCCATTTGAATTGTTCGACGACCTGCTCAAAGGCTGCGAAATGGATTTGGCCATCAAGCGCTACGAAAATTTTGAGGCTCTTGAAACATACTGTTATCATGTCGCGTCCGTCGTCGGACTGTTGAGCATCGAGATTTTCGGCTACAAAAATCCCGCCTGCCGAGACTACGCCGTTTATCTCGGAAAGGCCCTTCAGCTCACCAACATTTTGCGCGACGTAAAGACCGACGCCGCGAGCGGCAGGATTTACATTCCGCAATCCGCGCTGAAAAGATTCGGTGTCGCCGAAGATGAAATATTGAATTCCAGATATTCCGACCGATATTTCACCCTCGTCTCCGAAGTCGCGCGCCGTGCAAAACAATTCTACCAGCTCGCGCAAAAAACTCTGCCACCGGAAGACCGCCATTCCATGGTCGCCGCCGAATTGATGGGTTCCGTCTATTGGCAGTTGCTTCAAAAACTGGAGCGCGGAAATTTTAATGTCTTCAGCCCGCAGCCGTTGAAATTATCCAGGCCGCACAAACTCGCGCTCATCTTCACCTCATGGCTGCGCTTCAGCATCGGCTCAACTTCGCCAAGCTATGGCCAGCCCTGAAAAGCGCCGCCTCATCGTCAACGCAGACGACTTCGGCCTTTCACATGCCGTGAACGAAGCCGTCATTCGCGCACACCGCGACGGCATTTTGACCAGCGCAAGCCTGATGGTCAACGAGCCGGCCTGCGACGAAGCCGTAAAACTTGCGAAGGAAAATCCCAAGCTCGGCGTCGGCCTGCACATCACCTTGCTCATGGGACATTCCGCGCTGGTGCCGGTGAAAATTCCCGGCCTCGTCAACGACTGCGGCGAATTCAGCAACTCGCCCGTCAGCGCCGGGATGAAATATTTTTTCAATCCCTGCCTGCGCGAGCAACTGCGCGCCGAAATCCGCGCGCAGTTTGAAAAATTCCGTGCCACCGGCCTGCCGCTCGACCACGTCAACGGCCATTTGCATTTTCATCTGCATCCCGTCGTTTTCAAAATCCTGATGGAAGATTCGGACACGCTCGGCATCCGCCATCTGCGTTTGACGCGTGACTGCTTTTCGCGCAGCCGCCGGACGTCGCACGGCCATTTGCTTTACCGCATTTCCCACGCCGCCATTTTTGAAATGCTTTCCAGCCGCGTGCGCAGGCCGCTCGAACAAAAAAAAATCCGCCACGCCCAGATCGCCTTCGGCCTGCTGCAAAACGCCCGCGTGGACGAGGAATACATTTTGAAGCTGCTGCCCGAACTGCCACCCGGAGATTCCGAGCTTTACTCGCATCCCTCGCTCGGTGAATTTAAGCACGAATTCGACGCCCTCGTCAGCCCGCGCGTGCGGAAACTGGTGAACAAACTCGGCATCGAACTGATTCGCTACCAAGATTTGTAAATGCTCAAACTGTTTTTAATCCTGCTGTTCGGCCTCGCCTGTGAATCCACCGGTGTCATTCTGCTTAAAAAGGGCATGATCCACATCGGCGACATCAACGGCTACAACGCCGCCGAGATGTTTCGCGTCTTCAAAGCCGGCGTCACCAGCCCGCAGATTTTGATCGGGGTGTTTTTTGAAGCGTTGTTTTTCGGCTGCCTGCTCATTTTGATGTCCAAGAGCGACATCAGTTTCCTCTGGCCGCTCACCGCCTTGAGCTTCGTGTTCGCGACGTTCGCCGCGATGGTTTTTCTGAACGAAAGCGTTTCGTGGATCCGCTGGGTCGGCGTCGCGCTCATCATGCTCGGCGCGGCTTTCATCAGCTACAGCGAACACGCCAAGGAAAAACCTGCAACGACGCCACCAAATCAATTCGAGTCCGCCGACAAATAAAATTCAGCGCCGCAAAGTTGGATGCTTCAGAAACGGCATTGCGCGGACGCGGTGTTTTTGATTTGCTTGGGATGGATTGAAAGGTAAACCGCCGGTCACCTGCCCCCATAGATGCAGTGATCCATAATTTTTTCAATTACGATGCCGATGTTTCTCAATATCATTGAACTGGCCCAGTCGCTTGGCGTGGAAGAAAGCGAGGTCGAGGGCTGGATCCGCAGCGACGGGCTGCCGCACTTGACCGACCGTGGCCGGCTGCTGTTTGACCGCACGCA
>CAYPTV010000210.1:0-5968 GCA_964413505.1 uncultured Bifidobacteriaceae bacterium
TCGTCGGCGTCGGCGCGAGCCGCGTGCGCGACATGTTCGAGCAGGCGCGCAAAAATGTGCCGTGCCTTATTTTCATTGATGAAATTGACGCGGTCGGCCGCAGCCGCGGCGTCGGCCTCGGCGGCGGCAACGACGAACGCGAACAGACCTTGAACGCGCTGCTGGTCGAGATGGACGGCTTCGACACGCAGGAAGGAATTATAATCATTGCCGCGACGAACCGCGCGGACGTTCTCGATCCGGCGCTGCTGCGTCCGGGTCGCTTTGACCGGCGCATCACCGTGAACCTGCCGGACGTGCGCGGGCGCGAGGCGATTTTGAAGGTTCACGCGCGCAATGTTAAGCTTGACCCGGCGGTTGATTTGTCCGTCACGGCGCGCGGCACGCCCGGCTATTCAGGCGCGGAGCTGGCGAATCTGTTGAACGAGGCGGCGCTGCTGGCGGCGCGCACGGGAAAAAAATCCGTCGGGCAGGCTGAATTGGAAGAGGCGCGCGACAAGGTCCGCTGGGGACGCGAACGCCGGAGCATGGCGATGACGGACGAGAACAAAAAACTGACCGCATGGCACGAAGCCGGCCATGCGCTGGTGAATGTCATGCTCGACCACACGCATCCGCTGCACAAGGTCACGATCATTCCGCGCGGCCCGTCGCTCGGCTCGACGATGTCGCTGCCGAAGGAGGACATTTTGAACTACCGCAAAAAGGAACTGCTCGACACGATCACGATGACGATGGCCGGGCGCATCGCGGAGGAGATTGTTTCCGGCGACATTTCGACCGGCGCGGGCGGCGACATTCATCAGGCGACGAGCATGGCGCGCGCGATGGTCTGCCAATACGGCATGAGCGAAAAAATCGGCATGGTGCAATATGTCGAGGACGACGAGTTTTTTCTTGGCCGCGACATGATGCGCCGGAAAACCTACAGCGAGGCGACCGCGCAGGAGATTGACGCCGAGGTTCACGGCATCATCAACAGTTGCTACCAGCGGGCGCGGGAAATCATTTTTGCGAACCGTGACAAGCTGGAGATGATAGCGAATGCCCTGCTCGAATACGAGACGCTCGACGGAACGCAGGTTAAAGAGATAGTGGAGTTCGGAACATTTACGCCGCCGCCGCCCGCGCCGAAAGTTGATCCGCCCAGCGGCGCCCAGGCCGCGACCTCATTGCCGGAAGTTCCGCCCAAAGCCGTTCCGCCCAAATTGCCGGGGCTTGGAAATCCAGCGCCTGCCGCGGCCTGATTAATTTTGTTCTGTCAAAGGCCCTGTGCCCTGGAGCACGACGCGGAAGCCGTAATCGTTTTTGCTTTGATCCGGCGGCGAATAATTGCGGAATTCAATTCGCGTGTTCGGTTCCACAAACGTATCCCAGGCGCCGCCGCGCAGCACTCGGTAGGGCTGATCCTGCGGATCCAGACACCATTCCATGACATTTCCGCGCATGTCGTAGAGGCCGAGGCTGTTTGCGCCAAGGCTGCCGACCGGTTCTGTCGAGGAGTGATGTCTCGGAGGCAGGCTTGTCACGGCGTCGTCCAGCGTCGCGCTGCCCGCAAGGTTCACCCATTGATCCTGCGTCGGCAGGGAATAAGAATAGCCGCGTGGCAGCTCGCGGCGCGATTTCTCCTTTTGCGTGAGCTTGCCGCAAAACGCCATCGCATCGTTCCAGCTCACGGAATCCACCGGCCTGTCCTTGCCGGGAAACGCGCTTGGATTGGCGTTCATCACCTTCTGGTAGGAGTCCTGCGTCACTTCAAATTTTCCAGCCCACAGTCCCGGCGCGATTTTCACCAGCACGATGCCGACGGTGTTGGTCACGATATTGTTGCTCGCCATCATTTCGCGAAGCGTCAAAACGTCATTGGTCAGGTCTTCGGTGTAGGTCGTGTTGGTGTCCTGCGCGCAGGCGGCGGGTTGATGTGACAGCAGCAACGACACCGCCAGAACAGCCTGAAATATCCGTTTCATTTTCATTTCACAACAAAAGCCCGTTTCAGCCGGTTGTCAAGCGGCCGGCTTCACGAAGATTTTTCGATGTTCTTCAAATCCTCGGCGAGAAACTGCGTCACATCCTTGAATCGCGCGTAATTTTCCGGGTTCACCTCCATGAGCGTCTGATGCGCCTCGAGGCTGGTGCGCGTGATTTCCTCGCGGGTCGGATTGATGGATTCGGGCGTGCAGGATTTCACGTCATCGGGCAGTTGCAGCGCCCCGCTGATGATTTTGAAAAGGTGGATGGTGCCGAGATTTTCCAGAAGCTCCTGGACGCGGGTGTTTGGGTTCAGCAATTCGACGCCGCATTTGTCGGGCGAGCCGGACGGGTTCAGTTTCAGGCCAAAGCCCGACAAGATGCCCAGGAACGTGCTGTCCATCAGGACGCATTCCGACAGGTCAATGATGAAATGTTCAAAACCCTTCTTTGAAAGCTCCGCCAGCAGCGTCTTGAAATCCGGGCTGGACGTGAAATTGGCGCGGCCCGCGATTTTCACGCAGGCGAAATTGTTCCCCACAAAAACAGACAAGTTGGCCGACGACGTTGGCATTTTTAGATAAATTTCAGGCCGCGACCGTTTGCGGCGCGACAATCTGCACCAATGCTTGCTGCAACACGAGCGTTTCGTCAAGCCCGCTGGAGACGAGCCGCTGGTTGCAGCGCAGCAGCAAATCCATTGCCCGAACCAATTCCCCCTGGCTGTATTTTTTAACCTGCGGCAGCGCTTTGTAAAGCACATACGGATTCAGGGCCAGCGGATTGAACCGCCTGTCCGCCGGGAGCTTGTCGGCGGGCACGCGCTCAAGCTGCGCCTTGAAGCGGTTGTAATCCATCTCCGGCTTGATCCAGCCCTCGCGCAGCATTTCCTTGAGCAGCAGCAGCGCGCGGATTTTTCCGATCAAGCCGTAAAGCAGGCCGATCTCGGATTTCTTTGAATCAAACTTCGTCTCCCACAATTCCTCGTCCAGCCGCTTGAGCAGCACGGGCAGGTTGCGGTCGCCCAGCGCATCGCCCAGCGCAAACGCGCGCGCCGTCTTGTTGCGGGAGCAGATCGCCGCAACATCGGCAAATTCAATTTTCGTTTTGTCGCCGGCGAACATGGAAAGCTTTTCAATTTCGTTTTCAAGCTGGCGCGCGTTTGGCCCGACGCGGCTGACCAGTTCGGCCAGGGCTTCCTCGGATATTTCCTTTTTGCGCTCGCGGACAGCCGTCCGCGCCGCAACTTCGGCGCGCTCCACCCAGTCCTTGTCGTCCGCCGAAAGACCCGCGAAACTTTCCACCGAACCGATCTTGTCGAGCGTCTTGAAAAACGTCTTGCGCTTGTCCACCTTGCCGGCGCTGATCAACAGCCGGACGTTTTGCCATTTGAAATTCTTCAGCTCGTCGGCGACTTCGTTCAAGGTTTCCGTGACGGCCTGCGCGGAAGCCGCGCGCTCGTCGCCAAGGAAATTGCAGTCGCGCAGCCAGACAACCTTGCCGGAACCAAAAAACGGCAATGTTTGCATGGCTTCGCGGAGCTTTGCGATTGCGGTCAGCGCGTCGCCGCTGTTGGTAACCGAGGCGTCAATGATTTCGTGGTCCATGCCGCCCAGTTCCCCGGACCATTGCTGGTAGAGCTGCCTGGCGCGCTGCTTGACGGCGAATTCGTCGTCGCCGCAGACGAGCGCGAGCGCTGGGGATTTTGCGGCGGCCATTTTAGTCGGCGGCTTCACTGCCGGTCTCGTTGATGCGGTTCAGGACTTCGGTCATGTCCTCGACCTGCTCGAACAGCGGCGCGGAGACAAAAATCGGTTTCTTCTGCGCTGCGGCAATCGCCAGGCAGTCGCTGGGGCGGGCGTCCACCTCCACGATTTTCCGCGCCGTCTGCAGTTCGTTTTGCTGCTGCAAAATCAGCCGCGCAAAGTAGGTGGCATTTTTCAGGTCGGTGATGATGACACGCTCGACGCTGATGCCGAAGCCGAGAAAAACCCGGTTGATGAGGTCGTGCGTGAGCGGGCGTTCCTTGGGCGTCTGGCGCAGGAACATTCCGATGACCGCGCCCATCTGCGGCTCGACGTTGATGACGAAAACCTTGTCGTCGTTGCCGACGAACAGGGCGCAACCGCTGGGCGCCGGAAGTATCCCGCGAATTTGAACCGGCACAACTACGTTCTTCATCAGCAAAGTTTATTGCTAAAATGATAAAATACAAGTTTTGCAGGCGGCCTTTCACGCGGTTCGTAGCCGGGACCGCGATTCGCGAAACGAAAAACGCAGGCTGGGCAACTGACTTGTGGCGGCCTTGGGAAGCCTCACCCAGCCGTCACCTCTGTTCAATGTTCAAAATCACGGACAGATCCGCAGCAACCGTTGCAGCCCGGCAAAAAACTCTTTTTTGAGGAGGAGCAAGCGTTGCTGCCCTGCCAAAAGGACTTTTGGAACCCACAGCAACCGTTGCTCCCCTGTCAAAAACTCTTTTTGTAACCGCAGCAACCGTTGCTGCCCTCTTCCAAGCTCCCTTTTGATGAGGAGCAGGCGTTGCTGCCCTCCCAAAAAGACTTTTTGAACCCGCAGCAACCGATGTTACAAGCCCCAAGACTCCTTAAAACAGGGGAACAACCGTTGCTGCCCTGTAAAAAACTCATTTTGGACTCACAGCAACCGTTGCTGTCCACCCAAAAACTCCTTTTTGACCCGCAGCAACCGTTGCTGTCCTCTTCCAAGCTTCATTTTGAGGAGCAGCAACCGTTGCTCCCCTCTAAAAAACTCTTTTTGAACCAGCAGCAACCGTTGCTGCCCTCTTCCAAGCTCCTTTTAATGGAGCAGCAACGCTTGCTTGGACTTTTTTGGGAGGCTGAAAATGGACGGAAACAGCCGTTACAAGTTCAAAACCAGTCATTTAGGATGAATCTCGGTTTTATTAGTTTTAAGTGCCTATGGAGATAAAGCATTTCGACAATTTACTGCCAGCTCAAGACGTTGTCTTTATTTTCGTCGGCGTTGGCCGGAAATCTATTTATTTTGCCAGCAACCTGCTGGCTTCCGATGAAAGAATGAGAGAAAGAAGGCGGACAGTGACATGCTTTCTATTCGTATCCCCAACCATCATTCTCTCCGCCCAGCGGAGTCGCTCGTGCGGTCAAAATAGTCAACCAAATTGTAACTTCTCGAAATACTGGATGTATCTCTTGCCGCACCGTGGTCTGCCAGCGTGCGCGGTCTTGCGCATAGGCCACGGTTGCCGTCCACCCGCGCTCGGTTATCAACCCGGCAAAGTCGAGCGCCTGTTGCTGCTCCGGAAAAGTAAAGCGGGCATAAATCGGCTTTAGCGTTGGGGTCAGTGGCTCTTGTGCTTGTGTCGTGGTGTCCATGATGTCTAACGTGGAAAATATAACAATCTGCTGACTTCCGATGAAAGAATGGGCGAAACAAGCCGGACGGCGGCATTGCTGTTTCCGAAATCGGCAACGGCTTCCAATTCGGCAAAGGGTGTCACAAATTCGGGCGGCAGGTCATTTGTCGGCACTTCTCCAATGATGCCCTCGCCGTAATAAGGAGTGATTTTGGTGATGGTGAGTTTCTTCGCACCCGCCAATGTTTTGAGCCGCGCAAAATAATCTTCCTCATCAGGGTCTGGCAGCACGATGGCTTTGTGTGCTCGGATGCAATGGATGATTTCTGCGGCATTGAGCGTCCGGCTGCTTTTATCTCGCACGAGTTCAGGCCATGCGAGGGAAAAAGAACGGATTTGCCAGTTGCCGCCCACTTCCATTCCGAAACCTTCCGGCGACTCATCATTTCCGTTGCCGCGAAAACCAATGCCGTCCAGCGAACGCGATAAAAAAATCCCACGCCCGCAAATGCGATTGGAATCGCAAAGCGTGACATACACTTTTCTCGGAATCAGATACGGCCCGGTCAATCCAAACCGCGCGGCACATTCAAATGCGAGTTTTACAATGTCATCATCATCGGGAATTGCATTCGACAAATT
>CAYPTV010000211.1:0-5954 GCA_964413505.1 uncultured Bifidobacteriaceae bacterium
TGGCGACCTCAGGTGGATTGACCGTCTTCTTCACAGCCAAGCAGAATAGGCCAGCGATAATGCCGGGGCAAGTTGGTTTTTAAGCGATTGCAATCAAAGCCCGTCAACCAGATCGCGCACTTTTATACCGAGGGCCTTGGCAATTTTGAGAAGAATTTCAACAGTGGGAGCACACTCACCGCGCTCAATTCGCCCGACGTAATTGGGATGAATGTCGGCCTTTTCAGCGAGAGCTTCCTGACTCAACTCGGCTTTCATCCGGTGTTTGAGGACCGTCTCGCCGATAATTTCCCGCTGGTTTTTCTTGAGCACGCAGCGATACAAAAACAAAAGTGGGAATAAGCCGCCACACACGCTGCGTGTAGATTTTTTTCTTGCATTATTTACGGGAAAGATTTACAAAGTCTCTATTCAAGGAACACCATATGAAAGCTATTGCTTCAAAAGTCATTACTCTTGCGATTTTACTTTCCGCCGACAGTGCCTTTGCCCAGCCGACACCTCCGGACGGTGGTGACGGATGCACCAATTGTCCGCCGCCGACAAATTATTTCGCTCCACTGAACTATGGCAGCAATCTTTGGATCAGCGTTGGCGGAATAGCATCGAATAGTTTCTTCGGAATTCTCACAAATTCAGAACCTGACATTCAGTATGAGATACAATCCATCGGCGATTTGACGCAAACCAACTGGAATTCCGAAGGCTTCATTTTCGGCTCGGAAATCACGAACTGGACGGCATTGAGCGTCAACCTGGCCGGTCGCACCAACGGCGCTCTTTTTTTCAGGGTCCGCTCGTGGATTGACAGCTACGACATGGGAATTCCAGACTGGTGGCAGATTCAATACTTTGGAATGACCGGGATTAATCCTGACGGAGACCCTGCCGGAGACGGTTATTCAAACCTCTATAAATTCCAGCACGGAATGAATCCACTGATTTCTTACGCGCCGCAATCTCCGGCATTCACCGTCACGCCGACAGCCAATGACAGCGGCGAAACAGTTTCATGGAATCCGGCTCAAGGAGCGGTGACGGGTTACACGGTTTATCGAAACGGTTCGGCAATCGCAACCGTGTCTGTCAGCACATTTTCCTACACCGATTCCACTGCGATTGACCTGACTGACCCCAACGATTCCGATTTTCCCGTGTATACAGTCCAGGCAAATTACAGTGGCAACGAGGATGCATCGCCGGAAGAACCGCCATTCAATCCGCGATTGACAATCTCACCTGCCATTGTTCGCGGCGCGCAAGGCCAGTATATTTTGCTCGTCCCAAACATTCCAAGCGGCGTCGCGTCCATCCGCCTTTATCTCCAGCCTTCAGGTGCTGATTATCCCGATGTTTTTTTCAGCATGGAAACCTACCAGCAGCCCGAAAACTATTTCATGCCGAGTTCAACCACAAACATCATTGACGTGCCGGCGGGCAGTTTTACAACCAACGGCGAGTATGCCATTCCCGCGTCATTGATGCCGCTCTTTGGCACTTACGGCAACTCCATCAGTTGTCGCGCCATTGGAGCGGATGGAACGGCGGGTCCGGCCAGCACCGTTTTTCAAGTGAACATCCAGTTTCCTGCCGAAACAGAAATTTGGGGTCGCATTCCTTTCATGGACGGCAGGGAGCAATTGAAGGAAAATCTCGCCTTTCAACTTGAGGCCGCCGACGAACTTGGCTCGTTTGGATTTTATGTGGATGGAGCCGAGGGTGCGGTGAATTTCCCGCAAAACTACGCCTTCGCAAATTATTATTTTCCACTGGATTTCGGCAGTTCCCAATACAACTACGCCTTTCTCGACCCTTTCAAGCCATTTGAGGACAATTATTTTTACCGCAATTTCGTTTATGCGTTCACGAACTTGAACAGCAATGGCTCTTTGGCATCCGGCGCATTTTTTGACAGCAGCGTTCAAATTCCCTATCAAACTTTGTTTTCGTTCGATGAATACGATTATGTCGCCACCGGAAACACGAACCTGCTCGCGCCGCAGATGTCGGCCACCGCGAACCAGTGGCTCTACTCGCCCTACCAGCCGAAAAGCCCCGGACAGGGAAACATCGGCATCAGCCAGGTCGGCACGAATCTTTTTCTCAACAGCGGACAGGCAAATGTTTTCGGTTTGCAATATCAGTCGGCCATACAGGCATATTCCAACGGAGTTTTTCTTTACACCAACAGGCTTAACAGTGGTGCGGGCGGCATTCCCGATGAGCCGTATTATTCGGAATACTTTTACGGCCAGATGACGCCTCCACAACTTCAAACGGTCGGATATTATTTTGCCATTCCGTTTCAAACTTATTTGCCCGGCCATGTGGGTTTTAATCCAAACAGCTTCACCAATTCGATAATGATTACCGCCGTGGGCCAGGAATCCTTGGTGACAGCCTGGGCGCAGCAGGAGATTGTGAATGGCGCATCCGGCAAGTTTGGATTCTTGCAGCAGTATTTTGACAAGGCGTATCTGGCGGATGACGGCGGAAACTTCAACACCAACAATCAAACCGGCATCCTCTCCGAATACGGCGAGTTTTTTGCGACCGACGCGGGCAAAACTTTTCTGACGACAAAATCAGACGGCGGCAATCAGGGGCAGTTCCCGGTTTATTCCATCGCGCTATGCACCGATGCAAACCACGACGGCGTGATTGACCCAAGCTTCGGCAGTCCCGATTTCACGTCGCCCGGCCATCCCTTCCGCTTTTGGATCAACGACAACAATGATTCAGACGACACAAAAGGCAACGACATTCCCGGCTATCCGGCGACAGTGCATCAGACCCCAAACGGGATGAGCGGACACGTCAACGGCGTGCGCGATCTGGTTGATTTCTTTCCGGTGTATATTGACATCCAAAGCTTGTTGCAGGTGATGCAGACCAATTCACAATATGCCGGATTGCAATTCGTCCTGTCGCAGGCGGACGGCGCGCTAAACGTGCTCGTCGCCACGAACATTTCCCCGGATGATCCGTTGTCCTATTTGACGGACACCAATGTCGCCGCGTCGCTTGCAAACGCGCCCGTCACACGAATCCCGCCGACAGGAATTCTTCTCGGCACAAACACCCTGGCGGGAATGCGCGATTTCAATGAAAGCATCCTTCTCTGTGAGGCGACCAACACCATTTCCAGTCCGCTCGTCCTGGACGTGTTTCAAGGGACGACAATCATTGCCGAGTCGAAGCTTTATCTGAACATCACCGGCGTGGAACAAATGTTCCGGCACAAAAACCTTACCGCCGCCGTGACGGGAGCCACGAACGGCCCGCCGGACAGGCTCAATGACTCCGACGTGCCGAACGAGCCGGACACGGGCGGAAACAATTTTATTTTCGTTCACGGCTACAACACAAACCCAAACGAGGCACGCGGTTGGGAATCCGGGATATTCAAGCGGTTGTTTTGGTCTGGCTCGCACGCCAAGTTTTATGGCGTGACGTGGGACGGATATTCAACGCAGAACAAACTGATAGGGTTGATTGAATACACGCCCAATTTTCAAACCAACGTGGTTAATGCGTTTCTGACCGCGCCATACCTGGCGGGTTTCATCAACAGCTTGAGCGGCACGAACACATTGGCCGCGCACAGCCTCGGAAACATGGTTGCCTTGAGCGCATTGAACGACTATGGGGCAAACGTGCAAAACTATTTCATGCTGGATGCCGCCGTCCCGATGGAGGCGATTGACGGCACCGTGGGCGTGAACACAAACATGATTTACCCGGATTGGGCGGCACAGTCTTATGACAGTCATTTGTGGGCGAGTGATTGGTATCAGCTTTGGCCCGGCAATGATGCCCGCAGCACGTTGACTTGGAACAATCGTCTGTCCAATTTCAACGGTGCAAATGTCTATAATTTTTATTCGAGCGGCGAGGAAGTGCTGCGGACATGGCCTGGCGGCTCCATTCCGTCAACCTTTTTGGGAATTGCGGTGAATCAGATCATAGCTTATTTCCAAGGGCAACCGGGCTATTATGCCTGGACGTGGCAGGAAATCATGAAAGGCCGGATGGACTCGACGTTGAACAACTCACTTTTGAGCAGCGACCACGGCGGCTGGCGGTTTAACTCCGCTTATAGTTCGCTGACGGTTTCGCAGGCCAATGCGCTGTCTGGTTCCGAATTGCAGACCAACGCCTTTTTCGATTTTTCTGCCCACAGTGGTTTTACCGCTGACTTGGCTTTGGAAGGCTCCGGCGGCAGCGCGTATGCCGCAGCCAATCGAAACCGAATCTTGTCCGATGCAATTCCGGCGGTGACGCTGCCGGTTGGTGCGAACCCGGTTCCACACAATGTCGCAGCGAATTTCGATATGCAGGCTCTTTACGAAAATGGCTGGCCATCAGGGCGACCGTTGCGACAGGTTGGGCAACCAGCAGCAGGCGAATGGCATCACTCTGATATTCAAGTGGTAGCTTACCTTTACACTTATCAGCTATTCAACCAATTGGTAACATTGGGAAATCTCAAATAACCATGAAAAACACATTAACTCTTCTCTGCCTGGTTCTCACTGTTTTAACCAATGGCTGCGCCTTTGGCCAGATGCCAACCCATCCTTGGACGGCAACGATCAAGGTTGTCGGAGAAGACGGCACTCCAATGGTTGGCGCGGACGTGTCTGTTTCTTACACCCTTCCAGCAACGCCGACTCAAGACCCGGGAAGTGAAAACTGGGGAGAAGTCAAAGGACTCACCGACGTTGATGGGATATTTAGCGCATCGCATACTGATAGCTCGTGGGGGTTGGGGATCAATGTTGAGAAGGCTGGTTACTATACCACGCATATTGGTCACCAACTATATGTGCCGGGACAGTTTGACGACAAAACCGTGGCTGCGAACCGAAATCCAACGATTACATTAGTCCTCAAAAAAATCGGCAAGTTCACTGCCATGTATGCAAAGTCCATCACTTACATAAAATTTCCCGAAGATAACAAGCCGATTGCTTATGACCTTGTGGCAGGCGATTGGGTAGCACCTTACGGCAAGGGAATTAACGCAGATATTTTCTTTGAGAAAGACCCCATCGGAATAAAAGCAAATGACATCGGTTCAAAAATAATTGTCAGTTTTCCAAACAAGAATGACGGAATTCAAATTTTTAATTCATCTGAAGAAGAAAAGGGAAGTGCGCTACGATCACCCCATGAAGCGCCGCTCGACGGCTACCAGTCTGAGTGGATTCGTGACCCAAAAGAATATGATGAGAACCGAATCTATTTATTTCGCGTAAAAACAAAAGTTGACGACAACGGCAACATCGTAAGCGCGCATTACGGAAAAATTTACGGGGATTTCATGCAATTCCGTTATTATCTCAATCCCACGCCCAACGACCGGAACATTGAATTTGACCCAAAGCAAAATTTATTACATGGTTTGAAATCCTTTGAGCAAGTCACCGCGCCCTAAATAAAAAATGAGCCTGAAAAGTTTCTTTTTGTTTTTTCTCCTTGTGGCATTGAGCCTGTTTTTGTCTGGATGCACCACCTATCGCTTCATTGACGGATGAGCAGATCGTCGCGCCTTGAGTTCACTTTCAAGCAGCGACCACGACGGTTGGCGGTTCAACGCCGCTTACAGTTCGTTGACCTTTTCATAAACCCGTCGGCACGAAGGGGACTGTTTTTCCGCCTATCCGGAAGGCTTTATGACATCCATTTCAACCCTTTTCCAACGGTGAGAATGCCTTTTTGCTGGGTTTTTGACGTTTCAGACCGTTTGGGAGACCTTTCTCCCTCGTCGGGAGACCTTTGTCGGCCTCTGACAAACCTTTCTCCCTCCTCGACAAACCTTTGTCGGGTGCTGACAAACCTTTCGCGCCACCGACAAACCTTTGTCGGTCTCTGACAAGCCCTTTTCGGTCATCGAGAAACCTTTGTCGGTGAGCGACAAACCTTTCTGGCATGTGACAAACCTTTGTCAA
>CAYPTV010000212.1:0-5950 GCA_964413505.1 uncultured Bifidobacteriaceae bacterium
TCCCCTCCCGCTGCGGGAGCGGAGAGGGAATTTATTTGCGGGACGCAACCCACGGTTGAAACCGTGGGCTATTGTCGGTCGCCACGCCATGGCTGTCAGAACCTTCGCGTCTTTGCGCCTTTGCGTTAAACCCTGTTCGTGTGGTTCGCGTATTTCGCGGTTCACCCCTTCAGCTTCCGTTCCAGAATTTCGCCGACGAACGCGGAGAGGGGGAATTATTTGTGGGACGTGCGAAGATAAACGCTTGATTTGTCAAAACAAACAACTTCTCATTGCGGGGATGTCACCGCCGCTGCGCCAGGCTAAATGCTTTGGAAGACCGCTTTTGTTCGGCTGTGTCGTGGCATGGTTGCTGCCCATGAAAACTTTCAGCGCGGAGCCGGCAGGGACAAACGATGTCAACCGCCTGAAACCAAACCAGGCGCTCAGCACAAACACGCCGCCGGCGTCGCCGGAAGTTTTCAATCCCGACCCGAACCTGTTAAACCTGCCGGAGCCGCCGCAGACGGATTTCCACTGGACGCGAAGCATCATTGTCAGCACCAATTCCGGGCCGTCGGCGCAGTTCAATCCCGATCCCGGCGCAAGCCTGCGTCCGGCGACAAACATTCCTGCGGCGCTGTTCGATGAGCCAAGCGCGCCGCCGCTTTTTACGCCGCCGGAAATTCCGCCGGACAGATCTTTGCCGCGCGAAAATGTCCGCGCCGTGGAAATGGTGCCGCCGACAAATCCGCCGCCGCCCAGCTTTGGTTCCGGGCCGCTGCCGGACGGGCTGGCGTTGCCGCGCGAAAACACGCGGCGCGAGTTGAAGATTTACCAGGACTTCAGCCTGCCGGATTATTCGCCGCGCAACATGGATTATCCGACGAACACCGTGCCGCGACCCGACCGCTGGCGGATCGGGTTCGTGCCGTGGAAACGCTACACGAGCGGCGTGGCGGAGCAGCCCTACGAAACGCCGGAGCCGATGCTGTGGTCGCCTTACAAGCAAAGCCTGCTGAAGGGCGATCTGCCCATCATCGGGCAGGACATCTTTCTCGACCTCACGGCGTCGTCGGAAACGGTGACGGAGATCCGCCGCGTGCCGGTGCCGGGCGGCGTCAGCACGGCGGCATCCGGTGAAAATGAATTTTACGGCCAGGGCGAGCAGATCAGCATCCAGAACAACTTCGCATTCGACATGAATTTGTTTCAGGGTGAAACAGCTTTCCGGCCGGTGGACTGGGATCTCAAACTTGAGCCGGTCTTCAACGTGAACTACCTCCAAACGAAGGAGACCGGCGTGGTGTCGCCCGACCCGCGCGGCTTCGGCGCCAACAACAACACGCCGCCGCCGAACAATGGCTTCGTGCTGAACCCCGGCGACATCGGCTCGCTGTTGCTGGGTCAGGTCACGCCGATATCGTCCTCGGCAAGCAGCTTTAACTCCAGCACAAGCACTCAGCGCACGAAGACTTTTTTCGCGTTGCAGCAGGGCTTCGCGGAATTTCATCTAAAGGATTTGTCGGACAATTACGATTTTGTTTCGCTGCGCGTCGGCTACCAGCCGTTCAACGCGGACTTTCGCGGGTTTCTTTTCAACGACGTGAACCTCGGCGCGCGGCTGTTCGGCAATTGGAACAACAATCTTTATCAATACAACCTCGCCGTCTTCGACATGCGCGAGAAGGATACGGACTCGGAACTCAACACGTTTGACCCGCGCGACCAGCAAGTGATCGTCGCAAACTTGTATCGGCAGGATTTCATCTGGCCGGGCTACACGGCGGAATGGAGTTTTCTCGCAAACCTCGACCACGGCGGCGTGCATTACGACGACAACGGAAATCTTGTGCGTCCCGAGCCGCTCGGCACGGTGCGCGCGCACGATGAACAAGTTTATTACCTCGGCTGGGGCGGCGACGGCCACATCGGGCGGCTCAACATCTCGCATCAAATTTACGAGGCGTTCGGCCACGACGATTTCAACGGACTCGCAGGCCAGCCGGTCAGCATCAACGCGCAGATGGCCGCGCTGGAAGTTTCCTACGACCACGACTGGGCGCGTTACAAGGCGTCGTTTTTCTACGCGTCCGGCGACGGAAACGCGACGGATGGCAAGGGCACCGGCTTCGACACGATCGTGGACAATCCGAATTTCACAGGCGGCCCTTTCAGTTTTTGGGCGCGGCAGGGTTTCAATCTCGGCGGCACGGCGATCAATTTGAAAAACGACAGCAGCCTCGTCCCGGATTTGCGCAGCAGCAAGACCGAGGGACAGGCGAATTTCGTGAACCCCGGCGTCTTCATTTACGGCCTCGGCGCGGAATTTGACCTGACGCCGAAGCTGCGCTCGTTTCTGAACGCGAATTACATCCGCTTCGCCAACACCGACGCGCTCAAGACCGCGCTCTTCACGGACAAGGTGGACAACGAGGTCGGCTACGATTTGAGCATCGGTTTTCAGTATCGCCCGCTGCTCACGGACAATATCATCTTCTCCGCCGGTTTCGGCGTGCTGGTTCCGGGAGAAGGCTACCGGGACATTTACGGAAACAACGGCGCGAACGTGCCCGGATTCGACAGCAACAGCGGCAATGCCACGGCGTTTCCTTACAGCGGGCTGATTGCGGTCACGTTCACATACTGACATGAAGACAACTGAAGAAACAAAAATGAAGAATGTAGAAGCGGTTTCGCCGCGCCGTTCTTTTGCAATTCTTCATTCTTCATTCTTCATTCTTCATTTCGCGGTTTTGTGGCTGGCAATAATTGTTCAAGCGCGCGCGGAGGATAATGTTGACGGCTCCGGACCGCAAATATCCGTGCCGCGCAATCTGCCGCCCGACCCCGCGCACACGCTGCCGAAACCGAACTGGATTGACCAGTCGCAGGCCGACGCCGACTCAAAATCGCGCGGCTGTCTCGAATGTCACGCGGGCGTAGAGCCGATGCACGCGTCAAAAAACGTCGTGCTTGGCTGCACGGATTGTCACGGCGGCAACGCCACGCCCGGCCTGAAGCAAACCCAAGCTCATGTCGCGCCGCTGAATCCGGTTTTCTGGGAAAGCTCGGCGAACCCGAACGACTCGTCGGTGCTGCTCAATCACGAGTCGCCGGAATTTATTCAGTTCGTGAACCCCGGCGATTTGCGTGTCGCGGAAAAAACCTGCGCGCCGTGCCACGCGGAAATTGTAAATGATGTCAGTCACAGCATGATGCGACATGGTGCGATGCTTTGGGGCGCGGCGCTTTACAACAACGGCGCGTATCCGGCGAAAAATTATCGCTTCGGCCAGGCTTACGCGGCGGACGGCGAACCGTTGCGTTTGGAAAGTCCCGTGCCGGTCACGCCAGAAATGACGCAGTTGCACGGCATTCTTCCATTTCTCGATCCGCTGCCGCGCTTCGACATCAGCCAGCCGAGCAATTTGCTCCGTATCTTCGAGCGCGGCGGCGAGGAACAGTTGCAGCTTGGGAATCCAAATCCGTTTGAAGAACCCGGCAAGCCCGCGCGTCGTTTGAGCGATCGCGGACTCGGCACATTGCTCCGCACCGACCCGGTTTTTTTGAATCTGCAAAAAACGCGATTGAACGATCCGCTGCTGGATTTCATGGGCTCGAACAATCATCCGGGCGATTATCGCAGCAGCGGCTGCACGGCGTGCCACGTCGTTTATGCGAACGACCGTTCGCCCACCGATTCCGGCTGGTATGCGAAATACGGCAATCAAGGCTTGAGCTTCAGCGCCGACAAAGCAATCCGCAAAGACGAGCGCGGCCATCCGATCACGCATCAGTTCACGCGCGCCATTCCGTCGAGCCAGTGCATGAGCTGCCACATGCACCAGGGAAATCTGTTTGTGAATCCGTATCTCGGCTACACGTGGTGGGATCAGGAAACGGACGGCGAATTCATGTATCCCAAGCAGCAGAAAAACCCGACGCCGGAGCAGCTTGTCCTGTCCATCCGCGACAATCCCGAAGCCGCCGCCGCGCGCGGGCTTTGGGGCGATCTGGATTTCCTCGAAAAAGTTGCGGAGCTGAATCCGAAATTGACGAACACGCAGTTCGCCGATTATCACGGGCACGGCTGGATTTTCCGCGCCGTCTTCAAGCATGACCGCGAAGGCAATTTGCGCGACCGCGACGAAAACATCATTGCGCCCGACGACCCGCAAAAATTCGCCAAGGCCGTTCATCTCAAGGACGAACATCTCGCGCACGGGATGCAATGCGTGGACTGTCATTTCGACGCCGACGCGCACGGCAACGGCCTGCTCTATGGCGAGCCGCGAGCCGCGACAACCATCGAGTGCATTGACTGCCACGGCACAATCAACGCGCGCCCGACGCTCATCACGTCCGGCAACGGCGGCCTCTGGAATGGCACGCAGGTCACGAACGTGGATTTGCGCGTGGGCAACACGCCGGCCGGACCGCGATTTTTCTGGCAGGGAAACAAATTGTTTCAACGCTCGATGATGTCGCCGGATTTGATCTGGGAAGTGCCGCAGACGATTGACACCATTGATCCAAATTCGCCGCAATACAACGCGAAGTCCGCCTACGCAAAAACACTGCGGCGCGACGGCGTGAACTGGGGCGCAGTGCCGAAGCCGGAAAATTGCACACGCGACCTCGCGCACGACAACGGAAATGTCTCCTGCGAGATTTGTCACACGTCATGGGCGACTTCGTGTTTCGGCTGCCATTTGCCAATGAAGGCGAACCAGCGCGTGCCGCTCAACAAATTCGAAGGCGTCACCGACCGCAATTTCACGAGCTACAATCCGCAGGTCATCCGCGACGACACGTTCCAACTCGGCGTGGATGCGACCTACAAGAGCAATCGCCTCGCCGTGCTGCGTTCGTCGAGCGCGGTCATCGTCAGTTCGCAAAACGCGAACCGCGAATGGGTCTATTCGCAGCAGCAGACCATCAGCGCCGACGGCTTCAGCGGTCAGGCTTACAATCCGCATTTCCCGCACACGACCAGCGGCGTCGGCACGACAAAAAATTGCGAGGACTGCCACGTCGCAAAATCAAACGACAACAACGCGTGGCTCGCGTCGCTGCTCGGCTTCGGCACCGGCACGGTGAATTTCTTCGGTCGCTACGCCTACGTCGGCGAAGGCAAAGGCGGACTCGACGCAGTCGTCTGGACGGAACAGGACGAACCGCAGGCCGCGTTCGGCAGCCATCTGCAAAAACTCGCGTATCCCGACAATTACAAAAAGCACGTCGAGGAAAATCACGGCGTTTTGCAGGAAGCCGAACACAAGGAGGCGCACGAGATTCTCGATCTGCAATTGCGCGGCGAATATCTCTACACCGCGAACGGCTCGGATGGCTTCGAGGTTTTCGACGTTGCGAACATTGACCAAAAGGGTTTCTCGGAAAGAATTTCCACCGCGCCGGTTTCGCCGCTCGGCCAGCGCACTTACGTCCGCACCAAATACGCGACGAGCGTCACGCTGCCCAGCACTCTTGGCGTGGATCCGCTGCGTTCGCACCAACCGGAAAACGAGGAGCAGCCCGTCAGCCCGATTTACGCTTGGGTGTTCGTGACCGACCGCGAAGAAGGTCTGGTGATGGTCACGGTTGGCACGTTGCTAGACGGAAATCCTGACAATAACTTTTTCGACAAGGAAAAAATCATCCGCTTCAACCCGGACGGAAAATTGACCGGCGCGATGCACAGCTTCATGGCCGGAACCAATCTTTACGTCGTCGGCAAAAATGGATTGTTCGTCGTCGGCCTGCGCAACGACGCGCTCGCAGCGCCGACACTCGCGGGTGAATTGACCGACGGCCTGAAAAATCCTCGCGCCGTCGGCGTGCAATTCCGTTACGCGTTCGTGACCGACGACGAAGGCTTCAAAGTTCTCGATGTCACCGAGCCGACGAAACCGAAATTGATTCCCGGCGCGTTCGTGCCGCTGCGCAACGCACAGCGGTTTTATCTCGC
>CAYPTV010000213.1:0-5945 GCA_964413505.1 uncultured Bifidobacteriaceae bacterium
GGCTCGTCGAATTTCCTCCATTCCTCGTTTGCGAAGTCTGGAGGTTTTTTATTTCTAGGTTTCGCGCTGGTCTCTCAATCGTAAAAACCGTTCGCGGGAAAAATTATTTTCGCGCGGACAAAATTGAAAGATCAGTTAATGAAAAAATTATCCGTTGCACTGGCAATCGCCAGCTTGTCCGTTCTGTCCAACGTCCGCGCCACAACCATCACCGAAAATTTCACCAACAATCCGTCGCAGGACGGCTGGCAGGTTTTTGGCGACACAAATCTGTTTCAGTGGGATTCCATAAATCAAAATCTCGACGTCACATGGGATTCGTCGCAGCCGAACAGCTATTTTTTCCATCCGCTCGGCACGATTGTGACGCGCAATGACGATTTCAGCATTGCGTTCGACTTGCAAATCAACGACATCGTGAGCGGAAACGAGCCGGGCAAGATCAGCCCGATGGAACTAGGATTTGGCTTTCTGAACCGCACCGACGCGACGGATCCGGGTTTCGTGCGCGCCGACGCCGCAAATCTGGCCGAACTGGATTATTTTCCGCTGGGCTATTACATAGACGACACCGGCAAAACGAACACGATTTATCCGACGCTGACGCCGACGTTCATTTCAACCGCCTATGATTACTCGCCCAGCGCCTACGTTCCGTATGAAGTCACGTTTCCGACCGGCGAACTTGTCCACGTTTCGCTGACCTACACCGCGAGCAATCAGATGCTCACCGCCACGTTTCAAACCAACGGCGTGGACTGCCTGGAAATTCCGCCCGTGGTTCTGACCGACGATTTTACGACGGATGATAATTTTGACGTGGATATGTTTTCCATCAGCAGCTACGGCAGCGCGGGCGATCCTTACGACTCCGTCCTCGCGCATGGCACGATTGCGAACATCGTCGTGACCGTTCCGCCGCCGCCCATCCAGGATTTATCCGGCAATTTTTCCAACGGCGTCTGGCAGGTGCAATTCATCAGCCAGACCAACTGGCTTTACACGCTCGAATCCACGCCCGATTTCCAGTCGTGGACCGACGTTTCAATTTCAACTTCCGGCAACGGAACGAATTTGTTTTTGCAGGACGCCGGCGCGATTTCCGACAAATCCTTTTACCGCGTCCGCGCCGACCGGCCATGAACCTGCTGGATTTCCATAATCCAAACGAATGCCCTTTGTGCGGCGGAGCGAACCAGTGCCAGCTTTGTTCGCCCGCCAGCTACAAAGGCTTGTGCTGGTGCGCACGCGTGGAAATGCCCGAAGCGCTTCTTGCGCGCGTGCCTGAAAATTTCCGCAACCGCGCCTGCATCTGCCATAAGTGCGTGGAAAAATTCCGGGACGAACGGGAATCATCCAATTGCATCGCACCCCAAGCTGCGCGCCGTGCATCGGCGTTCACGCTCGTCGAGATGCTCCTTGTCATCGCCGTAATCGCGATTCTGGCGGTGATGCTTCTGCCGGCCTTGACGCGCGGAAAGTTTTCCGCGCAACGCGCCGCATGCGAAAGCAATCTGCGACAGCTCGGCATCGCCACATTGCTTTACTGGGACGACAATGCCGGAAATTGTTTTGTTACAAAGATGCCGGACGGGACAAATTGGTGGTTCGGCTGGCTCGGCAGCGGTAAGGAAGGCCAGCGCCCGTTCGATTTGTCCACGGGATTTTTATTTACATATTTGAACGGCAGCGACGTGCGGCTCTGCCCGGCGCTGGCTTCTGTGATGGCTGGTTTTAAATTGAAGGCGACCAACATTGTTTTCAGTTACGGCTACAATGATTCTCTTTCCAGCCAGCCGCCGGTAAATGAAGCTCAAGTTTCACGCCCGACGGAAACCGCCCTCTATGCCGACTCCGCTCAAATCAATAATTTTCAAACCTACAATAATCAAAGCCTTCGGAATAATCCGATGGTCGAAGAGTTTTGGTATTTGGATGTTGAAACAAATCAACCCATCGCGAATTACTATCCCAACGGCCACTTCCGTCATTCGCAACGAGCCAACGTCGCTTTCTGCGACGGTCATGTGGGGATGGAAAAGATGGTGGCCGGCTCGCTGGATCCAAAACTGCCTAATCAGTTCGTCGGTCAGTTGCGCCCGGAAATTTTAACTTTGCCCTGAAACTCGTCCGCAGATTACGCGGATTTTCGCGGATAAAATTGAACCTCTGAAAAAATCTGCGTTCATCCGCGTAATCTGCGGACGCCATAATCTGTGTTTCATCTGTGAAAATCTGTGGCCAGAAACATTTTCCAGATCAACACAAACGCGCTCGCAAAATCCTGCGGCTTCTCGTCCACCCACTTCGTCACCGCGTCCGGCGCGAACCACGCGCCCGTCTCGATTTCATACGGGTGCAGCACAAACGGCCCTTCGCTTTCGCAACGGTAAATCCAGCAGAACTCCCAGCCCGTTTCCTTGCGCGCGTCAATTTTGAAAAGCCGCTGCGGCGGCTGCGACAGGTGCAGGCCGATTTCCTCGCGCACCTCGCGCACCGCGCACGCGTCGTAATCCTCGCCGCTGTCCAGATGGCCGGACGCCGACGAATCCCATTTGCCGGCGGCGATGTCCTTTTTCAGCGAGCGCTTCTGGAGAAACACCTCGCCGCGCGCATTGAACACCAGCACATGCACCGCGCGATGCCACAACCCGCGCGCATGAACCTCGCGCCGCGTGTTCTGCCCAACCACCTCGTCGCGCTCGTTGACGATGTCAAAAATTTCTTCGGGCATAAAATTAAAATTGAACCTCGTGCAGTGAAATCCTATTGATTGCCACCGTCAAAATATTCACTTCCGCACTTGTCGGTTATGTGAATGTGTTGAAAGTCCTTTTTTATCTAATCCCGAACCGTTGACTTTGTATGCTGGCCCGCGTTCCGCCAAAATTAGTTGAACATTTTCTTGATGGTGAACATCCTCTTCAGGAAGGTCTCTTGGCGTTCTGTCCGAGCGTGGGTCAATACTATCAAATCCATCAAACGGACTGGCAAGTCGACGCTGTGTCATGGAAATATAATCGGGATTTAATTCTATTCCGATGCAATGCCGATTTAATTGCTGGCAAACTCGAAGTGTAGTGCCTGAACCGCTAAACGGGTCTAATACAACGCCACCTTCTTTTGAAGAAGCCAAAACAATACGGGCAATCAATGCTTCCGGCTTTTGGGTTGGGTGATCTTCTCGCTCGGGATTTGAGTAATGAACATGAGAAAATTCCCAGACATCTCCGGGGTTTGCGCCCGTCATGTTATTTCTGGCTCTAAAATATTTTTGGGGAATTCTAACTGCGTCCAATCTAAATTCAAAATCTTCGGACTTGGTAAAAAAAAGTATGTCTTCGTGCCGGGGAGAAAAACCTTTGGTTTTTCCCATGCCTTGCGTGTAGTGCCATGTGATCCAACTGTTGAAAAAAAACCCGAGCCTTTGGTCTAAAATGTCATACAAATAGCTGACAAACCGAACGCCCATAAAAACATAAATTGAGCCGTTGGGTTCCAATACGCGCTTGGCTTCCGTTAGCCACGTTTCCGTAAATTCCAAATAGTCACGAAATCCTCGGAGGTCGTGGTTGTTCCCATAATTCTTGCCGAGGTTGTAAGGCGGGTCGGCAACTATCAAATCCACCGATTCCGAAGGCAGCATTCGAAGCTCCAGCAGGCAATCGGCCTGCCGCAAATCAATTTTTAGTGGTGTCATTGGTTTTGATCCATTCACTTTTCTTTGCCATGGCGAGCCATTGCTCAAATGTGCGCCGCGAAGAATTCAGATATTTTTGGTCGAGAAGTTTGCAAAATTCCCAAGTGCTACGTCTCACAGTTGAAACATAATGAATATCGCGAATCTGAAGCTGCCCCGTTCCGAGTGCGGGATTATAGCTTAAGTCAGTCGAAGAAATAAATTTCAGGTCGTAAGCGTGGTGTCCAACAACTTCCATGATGCCATTCATCATTTTGGTCTTTGCGTCTCGCGTAGAATAAACACGATGCTTGAGTGAAAGAATTACAAACAGATAATCAGGGTCTTCGACGTATGCGGAGCGAATACGCTCGTATGAAGTTATGTTCGGAGATTTTCCACTTTCTTTGATGTCCTCTGCCGTTGCTTTCACATCAACCTCTGCGGTGACCGACGAGCCAACTTTTCTTTCTTTCTTAAACTGCAAAATTACATCCGCCATGTATAAACGCTCTTTGGTTTCGACATTTACCAGATGCCACCGATTTTTGTCATCGGCTGCCACCTCTGAAAAAATCTCTGCCGCCCAAGCCTCCACGAATGGCCCGGCAACTTTATTTATGTTTTCCATCGGAAGACCAAGTTTCAGATTAGTGTTGATGAGAATCTTGTTGTTTCCAGATTTGATCGCTCCTTCCATGATTGCCTGAATGGCAGCTATCGCGAAGTCGGAACACTCGGCGTAATCCGCAGCTTCCTGCGGCATCTTAAAATCAAGATCGTCATATTTGATTGGTGTCGGCATAAAAAATTCGGTTTGCTCTGTGATTATTATACTGGTCTAAATTTAACGCAATAGCACCGCTTCATTCACTACTAAAAAGTTTTTCCGTCAACGCCACGAATTGTTCCAAGCTCAATTTCTCCGCGCGTTCCTGCGGCGAGATTTTTAATTCGGCAAAGGCGTCCGCCAGTTTGTCCGCCGCCCAATCCTGTTTCAACAGTTTCAGCATCATCTTGCGTCGTTGCGAGAAGCCGCGCTTGACGATTTTTACGAAAGCCGGCCGGAGATTTTCCGGCAGCAGCGGCGTCGCACGTCGCACGAGGCAAACGCACGCAGAGTCCACGTCGGGCGACGGAAAAAAACATTCGGGCGGGATTTTGAACAAGCCTTGCGGCGCAAAATCCAGTTGCACGAGCAGTGTCAAAATTCCGTAATCGTCGCCGTCGGCCTGCGCCATCAGGCGTCTGGCGACTTCCATTTGCAGCGTGGCGACGATCAGCTTGGGCGCGCGCGGGCCGGCGGCGAGTTCCACCAAAATCGGCGACGCGACCGAATACGGCAGGTTCGCCACCAGTTTCCAATCGCGCCAGTCGCGCGGCTCGCGCTTGAGAAAGGCAAGCGCGTCATTGTGGAGAAGATGGAATGCGCCAAGTTCTTTGGTTGCGCCGCCGTTTGCCGAGTATCCGGCCAAAGATTTTTTTAAAACTTCGTCGCTTTGTTTTTCCGCGCCAAAACGTTCGCACAAAAAATCCACTAACCGTGAGTCCATTTCCACGGCCAAAACTTCGCCGGCTTTTTCCAGAAGCAATTCCGTGAGCGGGCCAAGTCCCGGACCGATTTCCAAAATTTTGTCGGCCGGTAAAATATTCGCCGCGTCCACAATGCGGCGCAATTGATTGCCGTCATGCAAAAAATTCTGGCCGAGCGAGCGCGTGAGTTGGATGTCGCGTTTCGCCAGCACCGAGCGCATTTCAGTAAGCGTCATTTCAAAACCTCCGCGAGCGCATGCACCGTTTTTGTCAGTTGCGCTTTGGAAATGGTCAACGGCGGCGTGAAGCTGATGACATTGCCGTGCTCGCCTTCCGGCAGAAAAATGTAGCCGCGATGCAATAAAGTTTTGATCGCGTTCAATGCGGCTTCCGTCGCGGGCCGTCCGTCCGGCAAAATTAATTCCACGCCGGCCATCAGCCCGCGGCCGCGTGGCGCACAAACGACTTTGGACTTTGGACTTTGGACTTTGGACAGCTCCTTGAGTAAGAATTCACCCAGCTCCGCGCTGCGTTCGCAAAGTTTGAGCCGCTGGATTTCCGCGATTTGGGCCATCGCCATCGCGCAGCCGACCGGATGACCGAGAAAGGTGCTGGTGTGAATCGCCTCGCCGGTCGAGGCCGGCCACGCGGCGTCCATGATGTCCGCGCGGCCCACGCAGGCGGAGAGCGGGAAGCCGCCGGTGAGCGCCTTGCCGAGACAAATCAAATCGGG
>CAYPTV010000214.1:0-5928 GCA_964413505.1 uncultured Bifidobacteriaceae bacterium
TTTCCACGTGTGTAAGAATGATTTCCACGTGTGTAAGAATGATTTCCACGTGTGTAAGAATGATTTCCACGTGTGTGGAAATGAAGTTTCGGTGCCGTGACATAAAGTTTCGGTGTGTAAAATTGAAGTCACGGTGTGTGAACTTGGAGTTACAGTGTGTAGAAATGGTGTCGCGGTGTGTAAACAGGATGTCGCGATGCGTAAACTGGAACCGACCGCGCCGCCGGAGCATCGGACGATGCCGCCGGAGTCGCTTTTGTGGACGGCGGGAGGGAAATCCGCGATGTCGCCCCTTGCGGAGCTTGAAAATCTATTGATTCCGGGGGCTGCACATTTGCCAGCCCTGACGGAATTGCCTCATTCCGCGAGCAATGCGCGGCAGGCGGCGTCGAGCTTCTTCAGGTTGGCCCTGGACTTGGCCTCGATGTAGCAGCGGAGAGGGGTTTAACGATAGACTTCACGCCTATGGCCGACGGTGATGACAACGATTTGCAGTTTACGGTCGTGGATTTCGTAGATGATCCGGTAGTCGCCCACTCGCACGCGCCATGCAGGACGGCCTTTGAGTTTCTTCACGTCGGCCGGACGAGGATTGTTTTCCAGTTCGTGCAAACGGTCTAGAACGCGTCGGGAAACTTCGTCCGCCAGCCGGTCAAGCTGCTTGTGGACGGACTTCGGCAGGATGACCTGAAATTTCATGACCGCCGGGACGGGTGGCGCGCGCGGTATCCGGCCAGAGTGGTGAAGTTCCCCGCTGCCAATTCTGTTGCGACTTTCGGGCGGGCGGCATCGTAGGCGCGGATGTCGGAAAGTTCCTCCTCGGCTTCGCGCAGGCGCTTATAGGTCGGCAAATCAAGCAAAACGCCGACTCGTTCGCCGCGCGGGTCGGTCACAAATTGTTCTTCGGCGATGGCAAATTTCATAAAGCCAAAGTAACCGCATTGTCCCGGACTGGCAACATTTCTGATTATGCCGCGAGCAATTGCCGGCAGGCGGCGTCGAGCTTCTTCAGGTTGGCCCTGAACTTGGCCTCGATGTAGCAGCGGATGAGCGGCTCGGTGCCGCTGGCGCGGAAGGCCACCCATTCGTTGTCCGGCAGAAGGAATTTGTAGCCGTCGGTGGTGATGAATTTCTCCACCTTGAAAGCGCCGATGTTCTGCAATCCGCCGCCGAGCTTGGCGAGCAGCGCGTCTTTTTTCTCCGGCGAGAAACTGATGTTGATGCGGTCGCTGTAAAATTCGCCGATCTGCTTGGCGAGATCCTTCAATATCTGGCCGAGGGATTTTTTCTCGGTGGCGACGAGTTCGGCCATGAGCAGGCAGGCGAGGATGCCGTCCTTCTCCGGGACGTGGCCCTTGACGCTCAAGCCGCCGGATTCCTCGCCGCCGACGATGACGGGTTCGCGTTCCATGATTTCGCCGATATACTTGAAGCCGACGGGCGTTTCATAAACTTTCACGCCAAACAATTTGGCGACAGCGTCCACCTGATGGCTGGTTGGCACGGTGCGCACGACGGCGCCCGTCCAGCCGCGATTTTTCTTCAAATGATAAAGTGCGAGCGCGAGGACCTGATTGGGCGTGAGCCAGGTGCCGTCCTTGTCCACAATCCCGAAACGGTCGGCGTCGCCGTCCGTGCCGAGGCCGATCTGCGCCTTGCCGCTGCGGACGAATTTGCTGACAACGGCCATGTTCTCCGCGTTCGGCTCGGGATGATGCCCGCCGAACAGCGGATTCAGTTCGTTGTGAAACAAGGTGACTTTCGCGCCGACGCTTTCAAACAGCTTGTCGAGATAGCCGTGCGCGGTGCCGTAGCTGAAATCCAGCGCGACCTTGAGCTTCGCTTTTCGCAAAACTGAAAATTCGATGAGCTTGTGAAGCTGCTTGAAATAGGCGGGCTGCGGATTGAACGTCTTGCATTCGTAAGTGCCGACGACTGCGGCCTTGAATGAAAAATTTTCGGACTGGAGCCTAGCGATGTTCGCCTCGATCTGCTTCGTCACGTCGGGCGTGGCGGGCGCGCCGTTCCAGGTGGAGAATTTCAGGCCCTGATATTCCGCCGGATTGTGGCTGGCAGTCATGTTGATGCCGCCGATGGCCTTAAGATTGCGGATGGCGTAGGCGATGACGGGCGTGGGCGTGTCGCGGTCGCACAGCAGCGGCTCGATGTCATTGGAGGCGAGGACTTCGCAGACGGCGAGGGCAAATTCGCGCGCAAGAAACCGCGTGTCGTGCCCGACGATCACGACGGGATCGCGAAAGTGGAGCGGGGATTGTTCGTTGCGGATTTCGGCGTTGAGATAATTGGCGACGCCCTGCGTTGCGAGCCGGACGTTGTCGAAGGTGAAATCCTGGGCGATGATGCCGCGCCAGCCGGAGGTGCCGAATTTGATGGAAGTCATATTTTTAACCACAGATGGACACGGATAAACACGGATTTAGAACAAAAAACATCTCCGCAATTTATTATCTGTGTCCATCTGTGTCCATCCGTGGTTATACTTTTTACCCCCGACAAATCAGTTTTTCCAGTCGAACGCCTTTTTCTTGAGCGCGTAGATGTAGCCGGCGAACAGGATGCCGAGGAACGAAATCATGGAGGCGAGAATCATGTTGCGCGTGGCGTGTTCGGCCAGCATGTCGCGGTAGACCACGGCCCACGGATACATGAAGACCACTTCGATGTCGAAGAGGATGAAGAGCATCGCCACGAGGTAAAATTTCACGGAGAAGCGCGAGGTGGCCTCGCCGATGGGGTTGGCGCCGCATTCGTAGGCGGTGTCCTTGGCCTTGGTGGTCTTGCCGAACTTGCCCAGCAGGACGGAAATGGCCAGCACGCTGGCGGCAAAGCCGATGGCGCCGGCAAGGAGGATGAGGACCGGGATGTATTGCGCGAGTTGTGACGGTTGCGAACTTTCCATGGCATAAATTTAGAAACGGCGCGGGGAAAAATCAATAAGGAAAGCAGGAATTCAGGAAAAGATATTTTGGCTTGAATTTTATCTGGGCTGGCAAATCACACGTTTCACAGTCAATGGCATCGTTGCAAAGTTCAGCAGAAGGCCATGCTCCAATCCGGCTGCCTTGAGATACGAGCGCACAATCGCAAAATGTATGTCCTCCAATTCTGAAATCGCCTTCAACTCCACAACGATCAGATTTTCCACCAGCAAATCCAGCCGGTGTTCGCCCACCAGGACTTCGCGATAATAAATTGGGAGTGGTTTTTGCTGTTCAACTTTCAGCCCGGCGCGATTTAATTCGACCACCATGCCCGCTTCGTAAATGGATTCCAGAAAACCCGGGCCGAGCGCCTTGTGAACTTCAATTGCACAGGCAATAATGCGCCCGGTCAATTCTTCATGCGCCAATTTATTCATGGCCTGGATTTAATAAGGAAAGCAGGAAGGCAGGAAAATACAAATGAACAAAACGCTTCCTTTCCCGCCGTTTTTATTCCTTATTTCCTGCTTTCCTTATTCAAAAACTTCACCATCGCCGCAGCGAACGGCGCGAGGTCGCGCGGCGTGCGGCTGGAGATAAGGTTGCCGTCCACGACGACCGGATCGTTGACCCAGATGCCGCCGGCGTTTTCCAGGTCGTCCTTGATGCCGAGCGAGCCGGTGACGCGTTTGCCCTTGAGGATTTTTGCGGAAACCGGAATCCAGCCGCCGTGGCAGATGAAGGCGACGAGCTTGTCCTGCTCGAAAAATTCACGCGTGAGCGACAGCACCTTTGCGTCGCGCCGCAACTTGTCCGGCATGAACCCGCCCGGCACGAGCAGTCCGCAAAAATCCTGGCTGCGCGCGTCTTTCAGGAGCAAGTCCGATGCGGCGGGATAGCCGTGCTTGCCGGCGTAGGTTTTTATTTCCGGCGCGGCGCATTTGAGCGCGTAGCCGGCCTCCTCCAGCCGGAGCTTGGGATACCACAGTTCGAGGTCTTCATAAACGTCGTCGAGAAACGCGAGCAATGTCTTTTGCATGGTTTATTTTGCACGCAGGGGCGGGGTTTGGGCAAGTTTTGTCGGCGTCGGTGTCTTGTTCAGATTAAGAAAATGTAATTATTGACATCAGGCTTGATTCATTTGCGGAAGCTGGTAGCTTTGTGCCAGTTCGCTTTGGATGACAGGTATGAATCAGACTGTTTCCACAAAAGACCCGGCTGCCGTCGCCAGGGAAGTGCAGGCGTCGTATCTGGCGATGTTTCCGAACGGCAACAAGCTGTTCGTGCCGGGAGTATTCGCCTGGGCAACGGAATGCTTCACAGGGCGCTATGCCGATTATCAGGCGGTGGACACGGAATACCATGACTTTGAGCACACACTGCAAGGCGCGCTGTGCATGGTGCGGATCCTTCATAGCCGGCAAAACGCCGGCGCAAAACCTCCGCTGACCCAGCGCATTTTCGAACTCGGCCTGCTTGCAATTCTCCTGCACGACACCGGCTACCTGAAAAAACGCGGCGACATGGAGGGCACCGGCGCCAAATACACGGCCACGCACGTTTCGCGCAGCACCGATTTCGCGGCCGGGCTTCTCATTGAAAAAGGCTACGTCCCCAAAGACATCAAGGCCGTGCAAAACATGATCCGCTGCACCGGCGTTGACGCCACCTTGAGCAACATCCCCTTCCAGGACGACCTGGAAAAAACAGTCGGCTACGCCCTCGGCACGGCGGACCTCCTCGGACAAATGGCGGCGGACGATTATGTGGAAAAATTGCCGATTCTCTACGACGAATTCGCCGAGGCCGCGCGGCACGTCCCGCCCAAATCCAGCGTCGTGAGCATGTTTTCCAGCGCCAAGGATCTGCTGCGCAAAACGCCGGACTTCTGGGACAAATATGTGAAGCTCAAGCTCGACCGCGATTTCGGCGGCGTCTTCCGCTTCCTCAACAAGCCCTATCCCGGCGGCGATAATTTCTACATGGAAAAAATCGAGTCGAACATCCAGCGTCTCCGCCAAGTCATCGCAAACGAGGAGAACACCACCCGCTTCTTGAGAAAATACTCCGCTGTCGCCAGTTAAGGTGATTAGCCGCAGTTTTTCCTTTTGCCTTCGCCCGTTTCCGCTTTGAATTGTGTTTCATGTCGCGCGATTACGTTCTTGAACCTTATCACTCCGCAGTCCATCTGCAGATTGACTACGCGCGCGAACTCAATCCGCAGCAGCTTGCCGCCGTCACCGCGCCGCCCGGCCCGGCGCTGGTAATCGCCGGCGCGGGTTCGGGCAAGACACGCACGCTCACCTACCGGGTCGCGTATCTTCTGGAACAGGGAATTCCGCCGGACAGGATTTTGCTGCTCACGTTCACGAACAAGGCCGCCGGCGAAATGATGCGGCGCGTCTCCGATTTGATCGGACGCGAATTGCGCGAACTCTGGGGCGGCACGTTCCATTCCATCGGCGCGCGGGTTCTGCGCTCACATGCGGAAACGCTGGGCTACCAGCGCGATTTCACAATCCTCGACCGCGATGACGCGAAAGATTTAATCAAAGCCTGCGTCGCCGACGCCGGCATCGAGACGAAAGGCACGCATTTTCCAAAACCCGAGGTGCTCAACGAAATTTTTTCGCTCGCCGTCAACACGCACAAGAACGCAGCGGAAATCCTCGATTCGCAATACGGCTACTTCTCGCAATTTGCCGCGCAGATCGCCGACATCGGCCAGCGCTACGTCAAACGCAAGCGCGCGACAAACGGCATGGACTTCGACGACCTGCTCGCGCTCTGGCTGAAACTGCTCCAGGAAAACGCCGATGTGCGCGAACATTATCAGCGCCGCTTTCAATTCATCCTCGTGGACGAATATCAGGACACGAACAAGCTGCAAGGCGACTTGATTGACCTTCTCGCCGCTCGGACGCAAAACGTAACGGTCGTCGGCGACGACGCGCAGAGCATCTACGGGTTTCGCGCCGCGACGGTG